>CAUJEQ010000214.1 GCA_963169135.1 Chloroflexota bacterium | reverse complement strand
CCGCGTTTTGAAGTCGATATCGTGGTCGTCGATTTTCGGCTTCATGCGCACTTCGCGGAGCTGCACATTCTGCTGGTGTTTCTTGGTCTCGCGCTCCTTCTTGGACTGTTCGTACTTGAAGCGGCCGAAGTCCATCAGCCGAGCGACCGGCGGGGAAGCCTGGGCGGCAACCTCAACCAGGTCGACATCGCGCTCTCGGGCCATGCCCAGCGCCTCGGTGGTCTTGACGACACCGACCTGGCGGCCTTCCTCGTCGATCAAGCGGACTTCCGGCACGCGGATGCGTTCGTTGATGCGCGGCTCTGGCGGCGCTGGCTTTGGCGGTACCTTCGATCGTTTCCTCAAACTGCTCCCCGGGAATACTTGAAAACAGCTTCCAATGCTAGCAGCCCGCACCTTTCCTGTATATCCGCTTATCACCTGCGCCACTACGATCACGGCATGAGCCACATCAGCACCGCAGTCGTCCTTGCAGCCGGCCTCGGCACCCGGATGCTGCCGGCAACCAAGGCGGTCCCCAAGGAAATGCTGCCGATCGTGGACCGGCCGCTCATCCAGTACAGCGTCGAAGAGGCGCTGGCGGCTGGCATTACGACAATCGTCTTCGTGGTGGCGCACGGCAAGGAGTCGATCCTCGAGCACTTCCAGGCTGGCGCCCGGGTGGAGACAACGATCCGGGACACGGGGAACCCGGTGCTCGCGGACTCGCTGGCGGAGATTGCCGGCCGGGCAACGTTCCACGCCGTCTACCAGGAGCGCCAACTGGGCATCGCACACGCGGTGAACTGCGCGCGAATGTTCGTGGAAGGTCAGCCGTTCGCGTTGATGTTCCCCGACGACATCATCCTGGGAGAGCGATCGTGCGTTGGCCAGCTCGTCGGCGCGTACAACGCGACGCGGGGAAGTGTGATCGCGGTCGAGCAGGTGGCTGACGCCGACGTTTCGCAATACGGGATCGTCGACCCCGTGGATGGGGCGAACCCGGCGCGGCTCCGGGCGGTGGTGGAGAAGCCGCGACTTGCGGACGCACCTTCGAGGTTGGGGATCGTCGGACGCTACGTCCTCTCAGAGAGCATCTTCGAGCATATCGACCGGGTTCCGCCGGGAAAGGGCGGGGAGTTGCAAATCACGGACGCTCTGGCGAGCCAGATCGCGAGCGGGGAGACGGTGTGGTCGTACCAGTTCGAAGGGACGCGGTACGATACGGGACGGCCACTGGGCTACATCGTGGCCAACGTGGCGGCGGCGCTCCAACGCGAAGACCTGGCGGCGCCGCTTTCGGCGCGGCTCAACACTCTCCTGGCTGGTGGCCGGTAATGCGCATTCTCTCGATCGGATTTCCGCTGCCCAACGTGGCAATCGACAACTACAGCGCCTTGACGGCGGCAAGCTACAACGACTACGACGTGCTTGTCATCGACCCGGCCAGCATCACACGCGATGTGCACGACCTGCTGACCGGCGCGAAGACTTTCGACGCGCAGGACGGCCGCCCGGTCCTGAACGCCCCGACAACCGCGACAGCCGTGAGCGCGACTGAGCAGCTGCGGCGGCGGGCCGACGAGACGGCCAGGTTGCTGGAGGCTGGTGGGCTGGTGATTGTGCTGGGGCGGCCCGACACCACGATCGGCGGGCTGCTGGGCTTCGAGGGGTGCGACCGCTACCACTGGCTGCCGGCGCCGGCGGGCATGGCCTGGGGCCTCCCGTTCCTGAAGGCGGCAGAGGGCAAGACGGTGCGGATCGCGGCGGAACAGCACCCGTTTTCCGAGGTGCTCCGCGAGCACCGCAAGGAAGTGACCTACCGCGCCATGTTCGACGACCGCCAGGCGGAGGTGCGGCGACACGGACGCACGATCGCGAAGGGCGGGGCGGGCATTCCCATTGGCATGGAGTTCACTGTGCTCGGGGGGCTGGTCACGTTCATCCCGGTGCTTTACGAGTCTTCGGGGGCGAACCGGACGGTGCTTGCGCAGGCCGTTGTCGACGCGTGCAGGCGGCTCTCGGGTTCGGAGTACCTGAGCGAGGCGCCACTCTGGGTCCGGTCGATGGCGTTGCCGGGGCTGGAGCAGGTGGAAGCGGAACTCGAGGAGGCCCAGGCAGAGGCCGACCAGGCGATGGCGCACGTCACCGCGGTACGAGAGCGCCACGACGACCTCGCGCGGCATCGGCGGCTGCTGTGGGAAGACGGCCAACCGTTTGCGCAGGCGGTCACCGAGTCGCTGCGGATGCTCGGGTTCGTGGTGACGAGCGCGCAGCTTGAGCCGCTCCAGATCGAGTCGGAGGGCGTGGCGGCGTTCGTGGAATTCGAAAGCGATCGCGAGCAGGTGGTGGAGTGGCCGTACGTGCGGCTGCAACGGCGGCTGGAGGAGCACCTGCTGAAGCAGGGGACGGCCACGAAAGGCATCGTGATCGCGAACGGGTACCGCGAAAAAGACCCTGATCAGCGCGAGGACGAACTCAGCGAACCGCTCCGCATCGCCTGTGAGAACTACCGGTATTCGCTGCTCACGAGCAGGACGCTGTTCGAACTGGTGCGACGGGTGCTCGGCGGGGCAGACGACGCGACACTGCTGGGGCTGCGGCGCCGGATTATGTCTGGGAGCGGACACCTGTCGCTCGAGACCCTGCTGGGCGAAGCGACGGAAGAGACCTCGGACGCAGGCCCGATTTTCTAGGACGCGGCGTGGCGGGAGCAGCTACAATCCCGCGCATGGTCAGAGTCATACGCCCCGGCGAACGCGATAGCGGCACTGCCCAGACCCCCGGCATGAAGCGCGAGGCGGGTGTCTCGGCATCGCTCACCGGGAGCGAAGGGCTCTGGATGGGCACAGCGGTCAACGCGCCCGGGGCGAGTTCGGGAGCACACCACCACGGCGAAAACGAGTCGGGCATCTACATCCTGCGGGGCCGGGTGCGGTTCCGCTGGGGGCCGAACCTGGAGAACGTGGTCGACACCGAGCCGGGAGACTTCATCTTCGTGCCGCCATATGAGGTCCACCTGGAAGAGAACCTGGACCCCGGGAGCGAGGCGGAGCTGCTGCTGGCGCGGAACAGCCAGGAGCAGATCGTGGTGAACGTGCCGGACCCGCGCGAGAGCTGAGCCGCGGTGGCACTGCAGAAGGCCATCATCGACTGCGACCCCGGACATGACGACGCCGCCGCCATCCTGCTCGCGGCAGGCCATTTCGAGCTGATGCGGCTATGACCCGTGCGACCGCTCAGCTCGCCTCGGGGAAGGTAACGCAGGTGGTGGTGCTTTCGATGCCCTCAACCGCGCGGATGTGCTTGCTGATCACCGAAGGCACGTCGGTCAGGTTGGGGACCTCGACGACGGCCACGATGTCGTAGGGGCCCATGACCTGGTAGACCTCGGCGATGCCCTGGACCGCGCGCAACTGGTCATACACGTCGACCGTCCTGGCCGGGTCAACGACGATAAGGACGAAGGCTTTGATCATGGCGGTTCCAGCTCCTGCGAGACGTGGCGACACGTGCGCCCGCGAGATGGGGCTACGGTAGCACGAAGAGATTTCGGCTGCGTTTCCCGGGGGGCGTGCTAGCCATCGCGGAGGCGGAGGACGGCCATGAAGGCTTCCTGAGGGATCTCGACGTTGCCGACGCGCTTCATCTTCTTCTTGCCCTCGGCCTGCTTCTCGAGGAGCTTGCGCTTGCGGCTGATGTCGCCGCCGTAGCATTTGGCGAGGACGTTCTTCCGCATCGCGCGGATGGTCTCGCGGGAAATGATCTTCCCGCCGACGGCCGCCTGGATGGGCACATCGAACATCTGGCGGGGGATCAGGTCCTTGAGCTTCGAAACAAGGAGCCGGCCCTCGCGGTCGGCGTTGCTCGAGTGGGTGATGAGCGAAAGCGCATCGACCGGCACTCCGTTGACGAGGATATCGACCTTCACGAGGCGCGCGGGCCGGTAGTCGGTCAGGTGGTAGTCGAGGCTGGCGTAGCCACTCGTAGAGCCTTTCAGCTGGTCGTAGAAGTCGACCAGGATTTCGGCCATGGGGACGTCGTATTCGAGGAGAACCCGGGCCTCGCCGGGGGCGAGGTCGCTTTCGGCTTCGAGGAACTCCATGCGAAGAAACTGCCCGCGGCGGGTGGTCACAAGCTCCATGACCTGGCCGATGTAGCGGCTGGGAGTGATGACATCGATCTTCGCCCAGGGCTCGGAGATGACGGCGATCTTCGATGGGTCGGGAAGGTCGGCTGGACTGTCGACCAGGACTTCCTCGTCCGCGGTTGTCTGCACGTGGTATTCGACGCTGGGGGCGGTGGTCAGGAGGCTGAGGCCGTATTCGCGTTCGAGGCGTTCGCCGACGATTTCGAGGTGGAGGAGCCCGAGGAAGCCGCAGCGGAAGCCGAAGCCCAGCGCGACGGAAGATTCGGGTTCGTAGACCAGCGAGGCATCGTTGAGGACAAGCCTGGCGAGGGCTTCGCGCAACTCCTGGTACTGGTCGGAGTCGGTGGGGTAGATGCCGGCGAAGACCATCGGCTTGGCCTGGCGATAACCCGGGAGCGGCTCGGGGGCGGGTGCGGCGGCCATGGTGATGGTGTCGCCGACACGGCATTCGGCGACATCCTTCAAGCCGGTGGCGACGTAGCCGACCTCGCCGCATTCGAGGGCCGCGAGCGGGCGCATGGCCGGGCTGAAGGTGCCGAATTCGAGCGGTTCGAAGACGGCACCGGTCTGCATGAGGAGCATGTTCTTGCGGCCAGCCATGTGGCCTTCGAAGACGCGGACGTGCGCGACAACACCTTTGTAGGCGTCGTACTTGGAATCGAAGATGAGGGCGCGGAGGGGGCCGTCCTTGTCGCCTTTCGGCGGCGGGATGCGCTCAACAAGCGCCTCGAGGATTTCGGAGACGCCGGTGCCTTCCTTGGCGCTGGCATGGATGATTTCGTCGGGATCGAAGCCTATGACGCGCTGAAGCTCAGATGCGACGCGCTCGGGCTCGGCGTGTGGGAGGTCGATCTTGTTGAGGACAGGGATGAGTCTGAGGTCCTGGTTCATCGCCAGGTAGACGTTGGCGAGAGTCTGCGCCTCGATCCCCTGCGAAGCGTCGACCACGAGGAGGGCGCCCTCGCAGGCGGCCAGGCTGCGGGAGACCTCGTAGGCGAAGTCGACGTGTCCGGGAGTGTCGATCAGGTTCAGTTCGTACTCGACGCCGTCGCTGGCGGTATAGCTCATGCGGGCGGCGGCTGCCTTGATGGTGATGCCCTTTTCGCGCTCGAGGTCCATGGAATCGAGAAGCTGCTCCGACATGTCGCGTTTCGAGACGGTGCCTGTGGTTTCGAGGAGGCGATCGGCCAGGGTCGACTTGCCGTGGTCGATGTGCGCGATGATGCAGAAGTTGCGGATGCGGGACTGGTCCACGTTCTGAGTGTAGTAGGGACGGGGATTAGGCGGGGCGGCGTGGCCAGGGGCCCAGACTGCAGCCTTCAGTTCAGGAGGTCGATGAACTCAGTCACGGACAGCCCTGCGCGTGCAATCTGGTCCCGAAGGAGACCGGGCGCCAATTCCTTATGGAGTGGGATTGAGAGAGACATCACGGATCCGTCCCGAACCAGGACATGATGGCTCCCCCGAGTGCGCGCAACCCGCCACCCCGCTCGCTCGAATTGCCTCCGCCCCGGAGATGCGCGGAAGTTTAGGCAACTGCCGGGACCTCGACCTCCCGGGTCTCGATGGTCAGGGGAAGCCCCTCTTCCTTCCGGACCTCGAGGCAAAGCTAGATGGCTTCACGGATGTAGGCTAAAGCCTCTTCCTCGGTGCGACCCTGGCTGGCACAGCCCGGGATGGTGGGGCAACTGACGACGAACCAGCCGTCTTCATCGACATACAGAGTGACTGGCAGCTTCATCGGGCCACTCTACCATCGACGTTTCACGCATCGTGCATCGAAACAGGTAATGCCCCCATCGCGGCCGCCCGTGGTACTCTCCGGACGCAATTTCGTCCCATCAGGAGCTCCCCATGCCTCGGAAGAAGGTCACGATAGTCGGCGCCGGAATGACCGGCGGCGCAATGGCCCAGCGTCTCATCGAACGGGACATCTGCGATGTGGTATTGCAGGACGACCCGCAGTTCGCCGGCACCATGCACTTCGGCAAGGCGCTGGACGAGTCGCAGGCGTCGTCGTGGGAAGGCTACTCGATGCGGATCTCGGCCACCGATGGCTGGGACGAGACCGCGAATTCGGACGTGGTGATCGTGACAGCGGGCGCGCCACGCAAGCCGGGCATGACCCGCGAGGAGCTCCTGAACGGCAACGCCGACATCGTGAAGGCGAAGGTGGCGGCGGCCGCCAAGGCTTCGCCGAACGCGGTGCTGGTGATCTTCTCGAACCCGATGGACGCGATGTGCCAGGTGGCCATGAAGGCGAGCGGTTTCCCCCGGGAACGGGTGGTTGGCCAGGGTGGTGCGCTGGACAGCGCGCGCTACCGGTACTTCGTGGCCGATGCGCTCGGCGTCTCGGTGCGAGATGTGCATGGGTACGTGATCGGCGGGCACACGGACACGACGATGGTGCCGGTCGTCTCGCAGACGCGGATCGGCGGTGTGCCGTTGACTGACCTCCTGCCGGCGGACCAGGTGCAGGCATTGGTGGCGCGAGCCATGCGCGGCGGAGCAGAGATCGGCGAGTTGTACAAGACCGGGTCGGCCTACTTCGCGCCATCAGCGGCAACGATCGCAATGGTGGAAGCGATCATCATGGACCAGCGGCGGCTCATCCCGTGCTCGGTCTACCACCAGGGCGAATACGGCATCCGCGACGTGTTCAGCGGGACGGTTTGCCAGCTCGGCGAGGGCGGCATCCAGCGGACCTTCGAGCTGCCGCTGACGGACGACGAGCGCAGCCGCGTGGTCGCGGCAGCGGAGGCGACGAAGGATCTGCTGAAGCTGTTGAACTGAGGAGCGGGTGAGGCGAAGTCAGTCCGTATTGAAGTGCTCCCGGCCATGGCGGACGATCACGATCTCTACCCGTCAGAAAACACTTCATAGACGATTCGATACGGTGGTTCCACAACCTCCCGCAGAAGCGGTGAGCCGTACTCAGGCACCGTACGACCGGAGTACGGAAAGATTTCCAGTTGCCGCAACCGGCGTTCCATCGAGTCGGTGAAGTTCGAGGCGGCCGTTTCTGAGAACACCGCGAGGCCGCGCCGGATTTCCTGCATGGAAGCCAGCGCCCTTTGGCTCAGGATGACATTCATCCGGCGGCGCGCAGCCTCTTCATCGCTTCTTCGAGAGAAATGCCCTGGCCGGCACGCAGTTCTTGCCTGGCAGCAACGATCGCATCGTGCTCTTGATCCGTGAGTGGTGGCCGCGGTTCTTCAAGGTCCATCAGGAGCACTGCCGCCTGATCGTCGTTCATCTCATCAATGAGCTGGTGAAGCCGTTCCTTGGTCGACATGAACACATGATAACGTACGGCGGGGCCTGCTACCCCAACGCACCGCGGAGCGCGGCTGCGGCCAGGCGCACCTGGCGCGGCGCCGTGCCACCGGGGATATCGCGGGCGGCGAGGGCAGAGTCGACAGTGATTTCCGCCACGTCGCGCGAGAAGAGCGGGCTGGCGGAGGCGTAGACCGCGAAGGGGAGCTCATTGAGTTCGCAGTGGCGCTGTTCGGCTTCGCGGACAAGGCCGCCGACGATGCCGTGGGCTTCGCGGAAGGGCAACCCCCGCTTCACCAGATAGTCAGCGATGTCGGTGGCGAGCGAATATCCGAGACCGGCCGTCTCGCGCATGCGGGCGAGGTCGAACTCCAGGGCAGGGACCATCGCCGCGAAGATGCGCAGGGTCGGGAGGACGACGTTGGCGACCGCGATGACGTAGGTCTTGTCTTCCTGGAGATCGCGGTTGTAGGCCATGGGCAGGCCCTTCATGGTGGTGAGTATGCCCATGAGTTCGCCGAAGACGCGGCCAGCCCGGCCCCGCGCGAGCTCGGCCACATCGGCGTTCTTCTTCTGCGGCATGATGCTGGAGCCGGTGGCGAAAGCATCGGGCAGGCGCACAAAGCCGAACTCGGCAGTGGACCAGAGGACAATCTCTTCGGACAACCGCGAGAGGTGGGCCTGCGTAATGGCGGCCGCCGCGCAGAACTCGGCGACGAAGTCGCGGTCGGCGGTGGCGTCCATACTGTTGCGGCTAACTGAGTCGAAGCCGAGCTCTGCGGCGACCATCTCGCGATCGAGCGGATACGGAGAACCCGCCAGCGCGCCCGAACCGAGCGGGAGCACGTTCGTACGCCTGCGGCAGTCCTGGAATCGCTCGCGGTCGCGGAGGAGCATCTCGCCGTAGGCGAGGAGGTGGTGCCCGAGGGTGACGGGCTGAGCCCGCTGGACGTGTGTGTAACCCGGCATGGGGTCGGCGGCGTGGCGTTCGCCGAGGTCGCAAAGGACGCTGATGAAAGCGCCGGCGGCATCGTTGACGCGATCGCAGAGTTCCCGCACGAGCATGCGGTTGAGAAGGGCAACCTGGTCGTTGCGCGAGCGGGCGGTGTGGAGGCGGCCGGCGGGCGCGCCGATTTTTTCGCGCAGCAGGGCCTCGACGTGGGTGTGGATATCCTCGAGCTCGGGCTTCCAAATGACGCGGCCGGCGCGGAAGTCATCGAGTACGAGCGCGAGTCCGGCGATTATGGCGGCCGCATCAGCCTGGGGGATGATGCTCTGCTGCCCGAGCATCCGGGCGTGCGCTACCGAGCCGGCGATGTCGTGTTCCCAGAGGTCGTGGTCGGCGCCGGCGGTGTAGAGCTGGGTGAGCAGGTCCATCTCGCCTTCGAAGCGGCCACCCCAGGTGCGTTGCTCAGCCATCAGTGTGCCGCCTCCTTCAAGGGGGGCCATCGTAGCAAGTCCGAGACCTCATCGAAGGTGAGGTCTGGGGTCACGCCCTCGGCGTCGGGCTGCGAACGCTTCCAGGCGGCGGCGATGCCGAGCGACTGAGCGCCGGAGACATCCTCGACCAGGGAGTTGCCGACCATGAGCGCCTGGCGTGGTTCGAGGCCGAGGGCTGTGAGGGCGTGTTCGAACAGGGCCGGGTGTGGCTTGAGGAAGCCCACTTCGACGGAGACAGAGACGGCGTCCCAACCCACGTCGAGGCCGAGTTCGCGCAGGTCGGTCCGAAAGCGTTCGCCGCCGAAAGCGCGATTGGTAACGATGCCGAGGCGGAAGCCCCGGTTCCGAAGCTCGAGAAGGGTGTTGCGGGCATCCGGATAGGCGAGTTTGCCGCCTTCAGCGCCGGAGATGTAGATTGCCTCCATGAAGGCGGCAGCCTGTTCGCGGGTCAAGAGAACGCCTTCGCCGGCGGCGACGGAGCGGGCGACGGCCGCGTAGTCCGGTTCCACCAGGTCGGATGAGCGGGCGGCGCGCATGGCGTTTTCCATCGAAGCCCAGGCGACACGGGCGAGTTGTCTGGGATCTCGGCAAGGAATGCCGATGTGGCGCAGGAACGCCTCCGCGCGCTCGGCGGCCATCCTGCGGAACTCGGCTGGCGGTGGTGGTTGGGCCGCGTGCCAGAGGGTATCGCCGACGTCGAACAGGACCGCGCGGAGCTGCATATTCTGTGAAGTACCTGCCGGCCGGGTTTCGGCCACCAAGTTCGATGATCGCATCCGGCGGGTAACGGAACAACGCTCTGGGTTTCGGGCCGGGCGCCCGCGCGGGGTACAATGGCGCGATGCGACTTCGCGCCTCCCGCTCGCTCCTCATCGAGCCAGCATTGCCCCCTGCCCTTGAACCGCTTCGCCGACTCTCAGAGAACCTGTTCTGGACCTGGAACACCGATGCTGTCGCGCTCTTCGAACGAATCGACCGGGACGCATGGCAGGAGACGGGTCACAATCCCGTGCGGCTGTTGCAAGGCGTCTCCGCTCTGCAGTGGGAGGCGCTGGCGGACGACGACGGGTTCAGCCGGCACCTGGAGCGCGTGTTGGAGGCGTTCGACGCCTATATGGCGCGCGGGGCACTGGTAGAGGTTGCGGGCACGTCGGAGCGTGAGGTGATCGCGTACTTCTCGCTGGAGTTCGCGCTGGCCGAGAGCCTGCCGAACTACTCGGGTGGCCTTGGTGTGCTCGCGGGAGACCACTTGAAGTCGGCGAGTGACCTCGGCATCCCGCTGGTTGGAGTGGGATTGCTTTACCACGAAGGCTACTTTCGCCAGCAGTTGGGGCCCGACGGCTGGCAGCATGAGGAGTACTCCCATATCGACCTGGCGGGCCAGCCACTCAAGCCGGTCCACGGGGCAAAGGGCGAGCCGATTGAGGTCGCGGTGCCGTTCGACGGGCGCGAGGTGTACGCGCGCGTGTGGCGGCTCGATGTCGGGAAGACCCCGTTGTACCTGCTGGACACGAACATCGAAGCAAACAGCGCACAGGACCGGCAGCTAACGGCGAGGCTATACGGTGGGGACTCGGAGACCCGGATCCAGCAAGAGATGGTACTGGGCATCGGGGGGGTGCGCGCACTGCATGCGCTCGACCTGCATCCAGCGGTCTGCCACATGAACGAAGGGCATTCGGCGCTGCTGGGGGTGGAGCGGATCCGGATGATGATGGAGGAGAACGGGGTGAGCTTCGCGGAAGCCCGGATCCCGGTCACCTCGGCCACAGTGTTCACAACGCATACAGCGGTGGCGGCGGGCATCGACCTGTTCGCGCCGGACCTGCTGCGGCGTTACCTGGGTCACTATTACGCGAGCATGGGGCTCGACGACCAAGCGTTCCTCGGACTCGGGCGGACCAACCCTACGGACGACACGGAGCCGTTTTCGATGGCGCTGCTGGGGCTGCGGTTGAGCGGCTACCGCAACGGCGTTTCGAACTTGCACCAGACGGTTTCGCGGCGGTTGTGGGAGGCCGCGTGGCCGAATCTGCCCCTGGAACAGGTCCCGATCGAGGCGGTGACCAACGGTGTGCACCTGCCGACGTGGGTGGCCCACGAGATCGGCGACCTGTACGACCGTTATGTGGGACCCGGGTGGCGGGACGACCCGGTGCATGCCGACTGGCAGCGCGTGGTGGAGATCCCGGACGAAGAGCTGTGGCGGGTCCACGAGCGCCAGCGTGAACGGCTGGTGTTGCGGGCCCGGGCGCAACACGCGGAAGACCTGGTGCGGCGGGGCCGGGCGGGCGCCGGCGGGAGCGCGGGGCAACCCCTGGACAGCCGGGCGCTGACGATTGGATTTGCGCGGCGATTCGCGGGGTACAAGCGCGCAACCCTGCTGTTCCGGGACCCGGAGCGGCTGGCCGCCATCCTGAACAACCCGGAGCGGCCGGTGCAGTTCGTTTTTTCGGGAAAAGCCCACCCGCGGGACGAGCCGGCGAAGGCGCTGATCCGGGAGGTGCTCCAGTTCAGCCGCCGGCCCGAGTTCCGGGATCGGCTCATCCTGCTCGAGCGATATGACATCGACCTTGCGCGATCGCTGGTGCAAGGCGCCGACGTGTGGCTCAACACGCCACTTCGGCCGTTGGAGGCGAGTGGCACAAGCGGGATGAAGTCGGTCGCCAATGGCGGGCTCCACATGAGCGTCATGGACGGCTGGTGGTGGGAGGCGTACCAGCCAGGGCTCGGCTGGGCCATTGGGCGCGACCGGCTGGACGACGACCCGGAGGCTCAGGACGCGTTCGACGCCGACTCGGTGTACGACCTCATCGAAAATGAACTGGTGCCCGCGTTCTACGACCGGGATCCCGACGGTATCCCGCATGCGTGGACCGAGCGCATGAAGGCATCTATCGGGGCGTTCGCACCCGTGTTCAATACGAGCCGGATGGTGGCCGAGTATGCGAGGACTGCCTATGAACACGCGGCGGCCAGCTGGGGCCGGCTGCGGGAGTCCGGGCTGGCGGCGGCCCGGGACCAGGCTGCCTGGCTCGAGCGTGTCACCGCCGGCTGGAACGAGGTGAAGGCTTGCGCCGTCGAGGACGACGCGGTCGAGACAGGACTCGCGGGTACACCTGTGACGGTAACGGTTCAGATCCACCCCGGATCGCTTGCGCCAGAGGACCTGCGCGTGGATGTCGTGTTCGGGCCAGCTACCGCCAGCGGTGAACTCAAGATCGGGGGTATCGAGCAGCTGGCGTTTCGACAACGTGGAGACGACGGTGTATGCCGGTTCAGCGGCACATTCAGGCCGGTGGAGGGGGGCCGGATCGGGTATGCGATCCGTGTGCTTCCTCATCACCCCGCCCTGCACGATGCGTTCGGCCCGGGGCTGGCGTTGTGGGCATAGGGCACCGCGTCGTTGTGACTTGAACACCGCACGGCCGGCGGGGCTGGCGATTGGAAGGAGGCCCTGGTGACGTACTGGTCTCAGCTCCTGCATTTCTATCAGCCCCCTACGCAGACGCACGAGATTTTGCACAAGGTGGCCGAGGAGTCATACCGGCCCGTCATCGACGTGATCCGGCAGCACCCCAACGCGCGGCTCGCGGTGAATATCCAGGGGGTGCTGACCGAATTACTGCTCGAGCACGGCCTCGGTGATGTAGTTTTGGGGCTGAAGGAACTTGCCGAGAAGGGGCAGATCGAATTCGTGGGAAGCGGGAAGTTCCACCCGATCCTGCCGCTAATACCAGAGTCGGAGCGAGCGCGATCGATCGCCGAAAATGCGCGCACGAACGGGCGCGCGTTCGGGGCGGCCTGGAAGCCGCGCGGATTCTTCCCGCCGGAGATGTGCTTCAGCGCGGAGATCACGCCGGGGATCCATTCCGCCGGGCATGAGTGGGTGATCCTGAGCGGAGTCGCCTGCCCGGAGGACTGGCCAATCGACCGCGTTTACAGGATGCCGTCGAATTCGCACACGGTCGCCGTCCTGTTCCGGGATGACGTCCGCAGCAACCGCGTTTCGTTCCGGGAGACGGACCCGGAGCGGTTCGTCGACGACTTGAGCAAAGTCGGTGGGAACGAGGAAGCCTACGTGCTGACGGCGATGGACGCGGAGACTTATGGGCACCACATCCGAGACTGGGAGAGAGACTTCCTTGGGGCGGTATTCACGCTGCTGGCGCACCATCGCGCGCACGGGGGCAGCAAAGTGCGGATGGCCCTGCCGAGCGAACTCCTCACCCTATTCCCGGCGGGGCCGACGATCGAACCGTTCGCATCGAGCTGGAGCACGACGCGCGATGACATCGCCGCCCACAACCCGTATCCGCTCTGGAAGTCGCCCGGGAACAGGCTGCACGAGCTGCAGTGGGATTATGTCGACCACTGCCTCGACCTGGTAGCGGTGGGGCGCCGGTATGCCACCACCGCTTCCGCGCGGAAGTTCTCGACGGTCGCGCAGGAGAGACTGCAGCCGGCATTGCACAGTTGCCAGTTTTGGTGGGCGAGCCGTCGCCCGATGTGGGATGTGTCGATGGTCCACCGCGGTTTCGTGTTGCTCAACGAGGTTGCGCTGTACGCCTCGAAGGCCATCCACGAAGGGTCGGCGTCGGAGGCGGTGAAGCGAAATGCAGCATGGCGGCTGGCTGCGGCGAACGAAGCGCGCGTGGAGATCGAACGTGAACTCATCCTGAGCGATGGCGGATGAGGATCCTGTTTGCGACGGCCGAAGTTGACCCGTTCTCGAAGGTTGGCGGGCTGGCGGATGTAGCAGCGTCGCTTCCGCGGCGGCTGATGGAAATGGGCCACGATGTCCGCATCGTTGCACCATGCCACCGGGCTTCGATGGCCGCCCATGGGGCTTCGACCACTCACCGGGCCTACACGGTTGCCGTCCCGGGGCGGCCGCGAGACATCGATGTCGGAGTGGCGGAAGGCTACGGTGGGGTGCCGGTGTACCTGGTGGCCGATTCGCACTACTTCGGCGAGCGGGAAGTATATGGCGAGCCGGATGACCTGCTGCGGTACCAGTTCTTCTGCCGCGCAATCATCGAGATGCTGAAGCAGGATGACTGGGTGCCGGACATCCTCCACCTGAACGACTGGCACACAGCACCACTTGCCTTCGCGCTGCGAAACCTGGCGTGGGCGAACCCAAAGCTGCGGGGCGTGGCATCGGTATTCACCATCCACAACCTGCGCTACCGGGGCCCGGACGAACTCAACGACTTCCTTTCGCAGGCGATCTACTACAGCGACGTGGTCTCGACGGTGAGTCCGAGCTACGCGCGGGAGATCCTGACCCAGGACTATGGCGAAGGGCTGGAGCCTCTGCTACAGCTCCGGGGCGAGGCGGTGATCGGGATACTGAACGGCGTGAACTACGATGTGTTCAACCCGCGCACGGACCCGCTCGTTCGGCACCAATACGACCTCAACACGCTGGAGGAGCGCCCGCGCAACCGGGCCGCGCTGCGCCAGGAACTGGGACTCCCGGAGACAGATGGGCCGTTGCTGGGCATGGTGACGCGGCTAACGGAGCAGAAGGGCGTCGACCTGGTGCTGCAGGCGATGCCGGAGATCCTGGCGGCGAGGGCGCAGCTTGTGGTGCTGGGCGATGGAGATAAGTGGCTGAAGGACGAGCTGACGCGGGTACAGGTGGAACACCCCGGAAACGTGCATCTGGCTGCGCGGCATGATGCCGGGCTGGCGCAGCGGATCTACGCGGGGGCGGACATGTTCCTCATGCCCTCGCGATACGAACCGTGCGGACTCGGCCAGATCATCGCGATGCGCTATGGCGCCGTGCCCATCGGCAGGCGAACCGGAGGACTCGGGGATACCATCCTCGACGCGGACGAACAGCCGGAAAGCGGAACCGGGTTCCTTTTCGACGAGTTCAGCTCATTCGGGCTGGTGAGCGCCTTCGAGCGGGCGACGCGCTCGTTCCGGGACCCGGAGGCGTGGCGGCGACTGCAGTCAAACGGTATGAGCCGCGACTACTCGTGGCGGGCGTCCGCGACACATTATGTAGAAGCGTACACCTCGGCGTTGCGGGCCCGCGGCATCGTCCCACGCGAGTGACACGGTGTGTAGGCGCTGCGGGGGGCGGTGTGCGCTGCTATGCTCCCACGCATGACGGATGAGAAACGCTTCCTGGTGGTCGGGGCCGGGACGATGGGCACTGGCTACGCGCGGATGCTCGCCGGTGGCCGCGTCCCCGGGGCGGCGCTGGCTGGCGTCGTGGACATCGACGGTACGAAGGCGCTGGAACTGGCGGGCGCGACCGGTGCGCCGGCATTCGGGGATATGGAAACGGCAATCGCCGAGACAGGCGCGGACGCGGCGTACGTGGCCACGCCCGACGGGCTGCACCGGGCGCCCGTGGAGACGCTGGCGCAACGGGGCCTTTCGATACTGGTCGAGAAACCCCTGGCGACCACCGTGGAAGATGCGCACGCGATGATCGAGGCGGTGAACGCCGCGGGCGTTTACGCGGAGGTGAACTACTCGAACCGCTGGAACCCGCCATTCATCGAAGCGATGCGGAGCGTGGACGGCGGCGAGGTGGGCGAACTTCGCTTGTTCAACGTTCGCCTGAACAACCCGGTGTCGTCGCCGCGAGATCGGCTCAAGTGGAGCGGGGGGACAACGCCGGCGTGGTTCCTGATGTCGCACTGTCTGGACCTGGCGCTGTGGTTGGGCCGCAAAAAGGCACTCACGGTGTACGCGTCCGGGGGAAGGGGCGAACTGGCGGGGTATGGTATCGAGACCTACGACTGGATCCACGCGGTGGTCCGGTACGCGGACGGGGCCGACGGCGTGTTTGAGAGCTGCTGGATCCTGCCAGATAGCTGGCCTGGCGGCGCGGAGTTCAACTTCAAGGCGATCGGCACGAAGGGCGCGATCACGGTTGATACGACCTACCAGAACATCGCGGTGTCGGCGGAACGGCACCGCTACCCCGGAACGATCCAGTGGGCGCCGGCGCGACTCCAGGCGTTCATCCGGGGAATCGAGGGACAGGGACGAACGCGGGTGTCGTTCGAAGACGGGCTCGAAGTGACGAAGATCCTCGTGGCAGTCCACCGCAGCCTGGAGTCCGGCGGCGTGGAGACCGTGTGACCCGCGCGTCCCTCGTCCACATTGTTGGCCTCGGGCCGGGCGCTCCCGGGCACCTGACGGGCGAGACGCGCGAGCTGCTCGCTTCGGGTCTGCCAGTCATCCTCCGAACCCGGCACCACCCGGCAGTTGGCGCTCTGACAGAACTGGCGGGCGCGCGAGACTGCGACGACCTCTACGCGAGCGGCGGGAGTTTCCGAGCCGTGTATGAAGCCGCGGCCGGGCGCGTGCTGGAGGCGGCGAGCACCGGGCCGGTGGTCTACGCCGTACCGGGCCACCCCCTGATCGCCGAACAGTCGGTCGTGCGGCTGCTGGCGATTGCGCGAAAGCGGGACGTGGACGCGCGGGTGTACCCTGCCGTCAGTTTTGTCGATGTTTCCGCAGGTGCCCTGGGCCTGGACCTTGGGACAGTCCAGCTGTGCGACGCGCTCGACCTGCGAATCGATACCTGGCGGCCCGCGCTCATCAGCCAGGTGTATGACCGCGACACGGTGACGGCACTGAAGCTGCGGCTGCTGGACATCTATCCCCACGACCACGAGGCGACCGTGCTTTCCGCGCTCGGGACGGCGGACGAACGGGTACGGGTGCTGCCCCTTAGCGAGCTGGACCACCGGGCGTACGGGTACCTGGACTCGGTGTACCTCCCGGCGATCGCGCCGCTCGAGGACGTTCGCCGGTTCGATGGCCTGCACCACGTTATCGACCGGCTGCATGCGCCGGATGGGTGCCCGTGGGACCGCGAACAGACGCACGCGACGCTCCGTCCGCACCTGCTGGAGGAGAGCTACGAGGCGCTGGAGGCGATCGACCGGGATGACCCGGCGGCGCTGACCGAGGAACTGGGCGACGTGCTCTTGCAGGTGTTGATGCACGCGGCGGTCGCCGAGCGGCTCGAGGAGTTCAACTTCGGGGACGTGGTGGAGCACATCGCGCGGAAGCTGATCCGCCGCCATCCGCACGTGTTCGGCGAAGGCACAGCGGCGACGGCGGAAGAGGTCTACCAGAACTGGGAGGCGCTCAAGCAGCAGGAGAAGCCGCGCCAGTCGATCCTCGAGGGGGTACCCGCGACGCTGCCCGCGCTGGCTGCCTCGCAATCAATCCAGGGAAGGGCCCGGCGAATCGGGTTCGACTGGCCGGACGTGGAAGGCCCGCTGGAGAAGCTGCGCGAGGAGGTGGACGAGCTCGCGCGCGCAAGCGATGCAGGTGAACGGGAGGACGAGTTCGGGGACATCCTGTTCGTGGCGGTTAACATCGCCGATCGCCTGGGGATCGATGCGGAGCAGGCGCTCCGCGGGGCCAATCTGAAGTTCCGCCGGCGGTTCGGCGAAGTTGAGCGGCTCGCCGGGGAGCGAGGGCTGGACCTGAAGGACCTCGACCTGGCAGGACTGGACGCGCTCTGGGACGAAGCAAAGGCCGCCGAGCACCGGTTGTGAGGCGTGATCGGCCACTGTAGGCTGAGTGTTGCATATCGAAACTCACTCCCGGAGGGCCGCCATGACGCAGGCCGCAGAATCTGTCATTACGCTCGAGCGATTCGCGAAGGGGAAGACGTTCCAGGAGTACCTGGCCAGCGGGATCCGCAACCGCGACCTGTTCGAGGACAACTACAAGAACCTGACCATCTCCGACGAGCAGGCGCAGGCACTGAAGGACCTGGCCGCGCGGCCGGACGGCCCCCACCACGTGGTGGTCATAGGCGAGGACTGGTGTCCGGATGTCTACCGGGGCGCGGGCGTGGCTCAGCGCATCGCGGAAGCGATGGGCATCGAGATGCGCTTCTTCGAGCGCGACCAGAACAAGGATATGATCGCGGAATACCTGAAGGGTGGGGAGTTCGAGTCGATCCCTGTCGTCGTCTTCTACGATAGGAACCACCACGAGATCGGGCACTTCATCGAGCGGCCGAAACTGGCGAACGAGCAGATCCACGTGACGCGGGATGTCCTCGGCGACACCTCGCCCGAAGGGATCGCGAAGCGGCTCGGTCACGAACCATCCGAGGACGAGATCAAGGCGGCCCGGGCAGAGGCCCGGGAGCGATACATGGAGTGGCAGAAGGGCGAGACCTGGGCAGGCTGGCGCGTTGCGACGGTCGACGAGGTTATCGACATGCTGCGGGCGAAGCTTGGCTGACGTAAGCGGAAGGTAAACTTTCGCGAAGCCCCCGGACGAACCGGGGGCTTCGTCTTGCCTGCCGGCGCCACCTCGTGGCTAAATCGGGCGCGTGGAGCGAGAACGCGGGCCGAACTCGAAGAGCACCGGCATCCAAATCCTGGTCAGCAGTTTCGTCTGTCTGCTGTTCATCGCGGCGTATGTAGCAGCGATGTACGCGCTGGTGGACATTTCCCGGATCGATTCCGACTCTGACGCCAACCGGCGGGACGCGGTATACGCGTACGTGCACCTGGGACTGTTGGCGCTGGTGTGGGTGGTCGGGATCGTGGTGGGGAAGTGGCTCAACGGGCTCGGTCTGGCCTACGGGCTGCTGTTCTTCATCGTGCTGGTGGTGGCGATGCTTGCCGTGCAGGGCGGGTCGTACGAGCTTGCGTGCCGTGGGCACAACGACCTCGTGCGGCACTGGCAGTGCTAGAGGAACTCCCAGAGCGCGGCGAGTGACTGAATGACTCCCGCCGGTTGAGCCTCGGCCGGGTCTTCCTGGCGGAACTCGTGGGTGAGGACGGCCCGCATACGGAGCGACTGCGGGCCGAGGACATCTTCCCGCACGCGGTCTCCAACGAAGACAGCTGACTCCGGCGGAATGTCGAGGGCTTCGAGCGCCGCCCGGTAGATGCGCTCGCCGGGTTTGCGTTCGCCGACTTCGACCGAGAACACGGCCGCTTCGGCCAGTTCCAGGAGGCCGAATTCGGCGAGCCGCCGCCGCATCAGGACCGGCGGGGTCTGGGTGTTAGAGACGAAGGCGACGCGGAAGCCTGCATCGATGAACTGCCGTACCTCCATTGGGCGTCCCGGCGAATAGTCCCAGCGGGCGATGTCCGCTTCGCCGAACGCCTCATCGAGCGCGGTCGCGAGCCAGCTGGCATCGGCGCCAAAGCGGGAGAGGTGGGGGAGGGCGCTTTCGGCGATGGAAGGTTCGGCAGTCGAGCCGGACTGCTGGAGTGCCCGAAACGTCTCGCGGAGCCCGGAAGTCACCTCCGCGGTTACGGAGGAGGCAGCATCGTCATCGAGGTCCAGGCACTCGGAGAGCAGCCTCGCGAATTGCTCGTGCGCGGCCGTGAAGTCCATCGGGTGCAGGCGAAAGAGCGTGTCGCCGAGGTCGAAGAGGACTGCGCGGATGCCGGTCAGGCGAGGTTCCACGGGCGGACCCTCCGGGGGCGGATGCGCAGGACGACACGGTCGCGCAGGGCGATGCGCTCCTCCATTTCTGGCGGAAGCTCGGGGCCCAGGTAACGCTGGGCGATGGAGCGCATCAGCGCCTTGCCGTGATCTGCAAGCACTTCGGCCTCGCCTTCAATGGCCACGCCACGGTAGGGACGGTCTTTCGTATCGACGATGAACGAAACGCGAGGGTCGGCGCGAGCGTTGCGAGCCTTGGGCCGGCCGGCCGGGGTGGAGATGATGACATCGCCATCGAGGAAGCCGAACCAGACCGCGGAGGTGATCGGAGCGCCACCCGGCCCCAGCGTCGAGAGGACGCCGGGCCAGGTTGCCGCCTCGAGGAAGGAGCGCACCTCGGGGGTCAGCTCTCGGAGCATCGTTACTTGAGCGCGATGGCGTTCGGGGGCGAGCCAATGCCACCGAGCTTGTTGATAGGCGCCGAGACGAGGAAGCAGGCGTACCGCCCGTCGCCGTCACAGTCGGCGGCGAGGCTCGCCAGATCCCAGAGTTCGCCGATGGCCATGCCGAAGAGGCCGATGAGCCATTCGTGGAGGAAGCCGCCGAATTCGCGGCGCGGGGGCCATGCTTCGAGCGAGGGGAGATCGCTGGCCGCCGCCACGATGTGGAGGTCCCAGAGGTAACGGGCCATGGACTCGCCGGAGGCAATACCCGGCGCGCGGAAAGTGGCCATGTTCGCGAGGGCGTTGCGCTGGAGCTGATCGAGCCCGGTGTACCACTCCGTCCAGCCGGTGCGCAGGAGGAGCACGTCGCCCGGTTCGAACTCGACGCCCTGGGCCTTGCGGCACGCCTCGAGTTCCTCGACGGAGAAGCGGCGGTCGGTGGTGAAGTCGATAGGGTCGCCCTGTGATTCGAGGTAGCGGCCCATATCGAGGAGGACGGCGCGGCCCGCGATGCCGCGGCGAGCCCAGCGGTCGACGC
>CAUJEQ010000213.1 GCA_963169135.1 Chloroflexota bacterium | reverse complement strand
GATCGCGTTCGGGCGCGAGTTGCCGTTCATCGGGATCAACCACCTCGAAGGCCACATCTATGCGAACTGGCTGGTCGAAGGACCCGAGCCGGAGTTCCCGGCGCTCTGCCTGGTGGTCAGCGGCGGGCACACGGACCTGGTGCTGATGCGTTCGCACGGGCAGTACGAGCGGTTGGGCGGCACGCGCGACGACGCGGCCGGCGAAGCGTTCGACAAGGTCGGGCGATTGCTGGGGCTGCCGTTCCCGGGAGGGCCGCACGTGGCCAGGGCGGCGCTCGAGGGTGGGCCAAGCAAGCTGGAGCTGCCCCGGGCGTGGATGCACGGGACGTTCGACTTCAGCTTCAGCGGGCTGAAGACGGCGGCACTGCACGTGGTGCGGGCGGGGCAGTATTCGGCGCCGGAGATCGCGTGGGAGTTCCAGGAGGCGGTGGTGGACGTGCTCGCCGGGAAAACGACGCGGCTGGCGCGGGAGATGGGCGCCAGGAACGTGCTGGTGGCCGGCGGGGTCGCCGCGAACACGCGGCTGCGCGAGGAGCTGCAGCGGCGCTGCCCGGTGCCGGTGCGCATCCCGCCGCCAAGATTCTGCACGGATAACGCCGCGATGATCGGGGCGGTCGCGGGCTACCGGCTGGAGCTGGGCGAACGGAGCCCGCTGGACGAGGACATCTTCACCACCAACAACTGGGCGCGGGTGTAGGGAACGGGTTCACTCCACAGCACCTACGCGGGCGAGCGTGGAGAACGTGGCCACGTAGAGGTCGCCTTCGAAGCCGCACGCGGGGAACACGACGCACTGCAACGGTGAGTTGATGGCAACACGGACCCGTTCGACACCCGTCTCGATGTCCCGCACGACGACCTGCTCGGTGCCGCGTGCGTGGTCGTAGTCGTAGGACACCAGTTCGCCGGTTGCGGGATAGAGGAGCATATGGCCGGCCTGGTTCTGCTGGTGCCGCCACAGGAGATCAAGGGGACGGCCGGGTTCGGCGTAACGGAACGCGGCGATTACGCCGTTGCCGGAGTCGAAGCCGACGACCACCTTCCGATCGGGGTCGACGCAGGGAGGGTTGGCGACGATCCCGTCTGGGAGGCCGCAGATCTCGGTGCGTTCGGCGCGCCGTTCGCCATCGAGCGGCACGCGGACCAGGTGCAACGGCGCGGCGGAGACGCCCTTGCCGAAGAGCGATGGCCCGAAGCCGGTGGTCCCCTCGCCGTTGTCGAGGAACCAGGCGCTGCCGTCCGCGAGCACCGCGTCCCAGCCGAAGGTCTGGCCGGGCTGCTCCAGGTACGGCGCTGTGAACCCTTCGTCCAGGGTGAGCGTCGCGCGGGCGAGGTCCCACACCACGCGGAAGAGGTGCCTGTCGCCGACGACGGAGACCCGGGCACCGGCGCCATCAGCGGCATCGAGGTCCGCAGAGAGGCGGGCGATGGAGCCTTCGGGGAGTTCGAGGCGGGCGACGAGTTCGAGGCGTTCAGGTTCGAGGACAACCAGCTCCGAGCCGCGCACGCCCGGTGGGAGCGCATGGACGCCGGTCCCCCCGGCGAAGTCCTTCATCACCAGGTGGCCATCGGGCAGGATGAGCAGCGAGTTGTAGGGCCCTTCGCGCGGGAGCTGCCGGGCGGCGAGCACCGAGCAATCAGGGGCGAGCCGGTGGCACCAGCGGCCGAAGGTCACGTAGAGGGAGCCGTTGGCATGTGCGGCCAGCCCGCCGGGCCAGGGGCGACCGCCGGGCAGATCGGGCGAGCGTTGCAGGGGTTGCAGACTGTGCGGGTCGATCCGTTCCACCCAGGCGGTGCTTTCCGGGCTGCCAGGGGTATGGCCCTGGAGGTAGACCTCGCCGGGGTCCCGGAGGATCGGCATGCAGCCCATGAAGACGGGACGGTTGGTGGCGACGAGCGGGCCGGCTGCCAGCGGCGGCGTGCCCGGCGCGGGCGTTTGGCGGCGGGCGGGGCCACCGTCCTCGGCGGGCCATGGGCTCGGCCAGTAGCCATCGAGGATCGAGCGCACGACCACCTAGCCCTCGCCGGTGCCGACCTGGATCGGCGGAAGATGGAAGGGTTTGACCAGGCGGGGGTAGAGGACGCCAAACGCCCCGGCGCCGACCAGCGTCCCGGCGAGCGCCGCCAGCGCGTAGAGCTTCCCTTCGCCGATGTTGACGAGGATGGGGCCGGGGCACATGCCAGTGATCGACCAGCCGATGCCGAAGAGGATGCCCCCATAGACGTTGCCGCGGTGGCCGGGCTTGTTTTCGATGACGAGCGGTTTGCCGGTGAGCGAGCGGCCGTAGCGCTTGAGCAGCCAGAGCGAGGGCGCGGTGAGGGCAACGGCGGTGCCGATGATGCCGTAGAGCTGGAACTCTTCGAACAGGAACATGCCCTGGATGAAGTTGTAGTCGGCGGCGCCGGAACGGCTGAGGGCGAACCCAAAGACTGAGCCAAGGACCAGGTAGAAGACGATCACGGAGCTCTCCTGTGGTTAGAGGATGACGCGGTAGATGAGGTTGGTGGTGACGGCCCCGGCGGCCATGAAACTGACCGTGGAAACGATGCTGGGGAGTTCGAGGTTGGACATGCCAAAGATGCCGTGGCCGCTGGTGCAGCCGCCTGCCAGGCGCGTGCCGAAGCCGATGAGCAGGCCACCGCCGAACATCCAGATGAGCTTGCCGCCGTTGCCCCAGCCGATCTCGGCATCGAACATGCCGAGGTCCCAGAAGGGTTCCCAGCCGCCGCCGAGCACGGCCGAGAGGAAGCCGCCGATGAGGAGGCCGCCGAGCAGGGGGAGCCGCCACGCGTTGGTGCCACGGAGGGCGTCGCGGGTGAAGTAGGGCGTTTGGACAACCAGCGAGCAGACGTTTTCGAAGCCGGTGGAGACGCCCAGGCGGCGGTTGCCGACGAAGAGCAGGGTGAGCGTAACGGCGCTGATGACGGCGCCGCCCGCTGCCCAGTGCCACGGGCTGAGGTCGTTGAGGATGAGGTTCATATAGGCCCCTCCCGGGGGTGGTAGTTGTGCCGCAAAGCATGCGCGATCCGGGCGGTTCCGTCTCGGCTGGGCCGGGGCGCAACGGGTGGGGCGGGCCTGCTAGGATCGGTGGCATGGACGTGCGCTTTTACGCGACCCTGCGGCCGCTGGTCGGTGGCAAGAACGTGCACCTGGACCTGGGCGAAGACGCGACGGTGAAGGACCTGCTGGACACGGTGACCGAGTGCTTCCCGGAGCTTGGGGCGAAGATCTGGACGGCCGAGGGGACGCTCGGCGAGTACATCAAGGTGTTCGTGGATGGGCGGGAGATCCGCTACCTGCAGATGCTGGAGACGCCGGTACCGCCGGACGCCGACGTGGATATCTTCCCACCGGCTGCGGGCGGGTGACGCGGCTGGAGGTCCGGAACCTGCGGGCGGACGAGATCCGGGCGCAGCTGCTCCGCGAGATGGGCGGGACGGCCGACGGCACGCGCGTGGACGGGGATGGGTGGAGCGTGGACTTCGTGGTTGGCGAGCCGGCGAAGGTGGGGCGGATGGAGGTGCCGGTGTTGTTCCTGGACGTGAGCGGGGAGCGGGAGGCGGAGATCGCCCACTACCTGCGGCTGCGGACGATGCGCGGGGGTGGGTGAGCGGCGCTAGAATGGCGCACATTTCGCACGAGTTCGGAGCACAGCCATGCCATTCGTAGGGACCACCTGCGGGCGCCTCGAGGGCGTCCAGCACGAGAAGCACCAGTCGTACATGGGGATCCCGTTCGCAGCGCCACCGGTGGGGCCGTTACGGTTCAAGGCGCCTCAGCCACCGGCCGCCTGGAGCGGCGTGCGCAAGGCGGACACGCCCGGGCTCGCTTCACGCCAGGCGGGCCACCCCATCCCTGGTTTCGCGGCGAGCGGGCCGCAGGACGAGGACTGCCTCTACCTGAACGTGTTCACCCCTTCCGCGGACGGTGGCGGACGGCCCGTGCTGTTCTGGATCCACGGCGGCGGGTTCACGCACGGGGCGGGCTCGGAAGAGCTGTACAACGGAGGGCCGCTGGCGGAGCGGGGCGACGTGGTGGTGGTGACCATCAACTACCGGCTCGGGGCGCTGGGGTACCTGTGGCTGGGCGCCCACTTGCCGGAGGCGGGGCTGACGGCCAACGCCGGGCAGCTCGACCAGATCGCTGCGCTCGAGTGGGTTCGCGACAACATCGCGACATTCGGTGGCGACCCCGGGAACGTGACCATCTTCGGCGAGTCGGCGGGGGCAGCCGCAGTGGGGACGCTGCTGGCGATGCCTGGCGCGAAGGGGCTCTTCCACAAGGCCGTACTCCAGAGCGGGACGGGACGGGCGGGAGACCGAGAGAGCGGCCAGCGGATCGCGGACATGTTGCTCGCGGAACTCGGCCTGGACCGGGCGCGGACGGCCGAACTGCTGACGATTTCCGCGGACCGGATCATCGAGGCGCAGTCGGCGGTGGCGGCGAAAGCCGGGCGCGAGGGCGGGCCCCTGTTCGGGCCGATCCGCGACGGTGTGACGCTGCTGGACCGGCCGATCGACGCGGTACGGGCCGGAGAGGCAGCCGGTATCCCGGTGCTGGTGGGCACCAACCGGGACGAGGTGAAGCTGTTCGCGGCGACCACCCGGCGCGACGAACTGGATGACGAGCAACTGATCCGGGCGGTCGATGCGACGCTCGGGAAGCCGGGGCCGGAGAAGGCACGGGCCGTAGTCGAGGTCTACCGCAGGTCGCGGACGGAGAAGGGGCTGCCGGACACGAACCTGGACATCGTGGACGCGGTGGGTTCCGATGCGCGGTTCCGGGTGGGGGCGACCCGGCTGGCGCTGGCGCAACAGCCTCACCAGCCGGACACGTACGCCTACCTGTTCACCTACGCCTCGCCGGCGCGGCATGGGGCGCTGGGTTCGTGCCATGCCCTGGAGATGCCCTTCGTGTTCGGGACGTTGTCGGCGCCGACACAGGACCGTTTTGCGGGGTCGGGGCCGGGGGTGGAACGCCTCTCGCACCAGATGATGGACGCGTGGCTTTCGTTCGCGAAGACGGGGCGACCGGCGCACGAAGGGATCGGGCGCTGGGACGCCTACACCGAGCCGGCACGCCCGACAATGGTCTTCGACCTGGAATCGCGGCAGCAGGCCGACCCGTTCGGCGAGGAGCGCCGGGCCGTCGAGGCATACGTGTAGGTCAGCCTTCCCAGGTCAGCTCGAC
>CAUJEQ010000212.1 GCA_963169135.1 Chloroflexota bacterium | reverse complement strand
AGGCAGGCGACGCCGAGCCCGGCCAGGGCGCGGGCGGCGGCCAGCGTGAGGAACGTCGGGGCGATAGCGGAGAGTGCCGTCGCGATGGTCAGGGTGGTCATCCCGGCGACGACGACGGGCTTGCGGCCCACCCGGTCGATGAACGGCCCTGAAAAAATGGCCGCGACGCCGCCAACCATCGCATAGGCGGTCACCAGCAGACCGGCGACGGCCACCTTCACGCCCAGGTCTTCGGAGATGTCGGGGAGGATCGGCGTGATGATGAGGTTGTTGAACACGACCGCGAACGAGGCAACGCAGAGCAACGCGAGGATGAGCGTGCGTTGTGAGCGTGGGACAGCGAGGGACATGCGCACGTCAGCGTACATGTCGAATCACGTTCGTGTGTTCGCGCCCTAATTCGCGAGAGGCGAGCCGCGAGTCCTGAAACCCTAGCTGCCGGGGACGACCATGCCCCGGGCGCGGGCCGCCTCGCGAAGCGCCCCGTGGAACTCGTCGAGCGACATGCCCTCAGCGAACGGCATCGCGCCGAGGACCGGGTGGCCTTCCTTCTCGTCGTCGAGGAACGCGTACGCCACCCGCCCGTTGCGTTCGACGAATCTCCCGTAGTCGGCAAAGAGCGACACGGTAATCGATGGCTTGCCTTCCCATGGATGTGCGATCAGCGTGATCTCCTGTCCGAACACCGGGCGCGCGACCCCATACCCCAACCCGCGACCATCCCGAAGGTCGCCTGCCTGGCCCACCGTTAGCTCCATTGGCCCTTCCCCGACAATGTATTCGGTCACCACGAACCTCATGAGCGTGTAGGGCGAGCCCGCTTCGACAGTCGTGCCGAGCAGTTCGGCTCGTTCGGTGGGGACGGGCCGGGGATCACGGCGAACCTCCAGCACCTCCGCGTAGTGGCCGCGGACCACGATCGACATGCGCGAGGTGATGTCATCGAGAGTGCCCGGAGGCGGCGCCAGGACGCCGAACTCATCGCCATTCACTAGTGGCGACGGAGCTGGCCGTGGTGCGTCATCGTCCGTTGTGCAGGCCACCAGCATGAGAACGCCCGCCATGGCGATGCCCGTAGGGAGGAGTCTGGCCGTCGGTCTCAGTCCGGTGCACACTTGCCGCCCTCCTGCCCGAGCCGGTCAGAGCTGGCTTCGCCGGATCCACACCCGCCGGATCATCACCGTCTCGCTGACCGCTGCGGCGTCGCCGTAGGGGTCGGGCGTGGCCGACTGGACGACCGGGGCGGTCTCGGCCACGGGCTTCGCCTTTTCGCGGCGGCCCGGCTTCGGGCGGACGGCACTGACGGCCTGCCGGGTGGCCTGGCGCGCGAGGTACTTCCCGGTCAGGCCGACGCCGATCTGGAGCGCTGTGCCGATGGCGACGGCGGTTGCCGCCTTCTTCACCGGGGCGGGCAGTTGCGCGCGCTGGCGTTCGACGCGGGCCGGTGGTGCGGCCGCCGAGGCAATGATGGCTGTGTCCCGCAGCGCGGCGAGGTACATCCCGCACTGGCGGCAGTAGTTGTCGGCGAGCTCGAAGCTCGCGGCGCAGTCGGGGCAGGTGCGGGGTGCGTCGATCATGCGGGCGATTATACGGATCGTGTCGAGCGGGCGACGGCGTCTTCCACGGCCTCGCTTAAATCGACCGGTTCGGTCGGCGGCACCACGAGCGTGCCGGTCGCCACCGCCCGCAGCGTTTCGACCATGAACGGGCGTTCGCGGGCGACTCCGCGAGCGCGGATGTCGGCGTAGAGCGGCATGGTCATGATCTCGTCCAGGCCGGCCGCGTCGATCTCGCTGGCGGAGAGCGCCTCCCACGCTGGCTCGTTCGCCGCATCGCGGATGGGGAAGCGGCAGTAGCTCACCGCGGGGCCGCGGTCCACGTCGCCGGTCACGAGGTTCACCATGCAGCCCGACTCCAGCGCGTGCGCGCGCATCAACTCGGCGATGACCTCCTGGTAGGTGCCGATTGGGCCATCCGGGAGCGCGGGATGGTCGTTGATGAAGGTGAACTTCGAGTAGAGCGGCTCGGTGGCGATGAGCATGTACCCGAACATCACGCCGAGCTTGAAGTCGTAGCCGGACAGTGTGCGAGTGACCTCGGCGTCGTAGTCGAAGCGCCAGGGCTGGAGCGGCTCGCCGGGCTTGCCGATTTTCCCGCCTCGCGCCTTGCGGAACGCCACCGACGACATCGTTTCGACGCGGATGGCGTTGGCTTCGAGCATTTCGATGAGGCGGTCGGTGGGTCCGGCCTCACCGCGGTCGCGGTTGATGAAGACGACGGCGATCTCGACTGGCAGCCCGCCTTCGATGGCCTCGATCAGGTACTCGAGCGCCCCATACGACCCGGGCCCGCGGCCAGTGGTGAGCCATGCGATGCGCATCAGCCCTCACCCCCCTGCCCCCTCTCCCGGCACTGCGGGAGAGGGGGAGTGGGTGTGCCGTAGAGCCCGCGTTCACGGACGGCGTCCATGATTCTGGCCAGGACAGCGGACAGGTCCGATGACACATCTCCAGCGCTGACTCGGACGAAAGCAAGGTCTAGAGACTCCAGTTCAGCCTGCCGGAGGTGGTCCCGGGCTTGCTGTTGGGGGTCCAGGTGGATGCCTCCGTCGACTTCCACCACAAGCCTTGCGTCATCGCAGAAGAAGTCGACGACGTATCGGCCGATGGCATGCTGGCGCCGGAACTTCAGGCCACCCAATCGCCGGTTCCTGACCGCGTCCCAAAGCAGCGCCTCGGTCTCCGTTTGGGCCAGTCTGAGTTGGCGCGCGGCCGGGATGTTGTGAATGTAGGACTTGCGGCTTTCAGTCATCAGTTAACTCGGTGTCGAGCTTGTTCCCCTCTCCCGCAGCTCCGGGAGAGGGGCAGGGGTGAGGGTTAATCCTCATCATCAGCGTCGTACTCGGCTTCAACTTCACGGAGCTGTGCTTCGTCCTCGTCGAGGCGGGACTGGAGGGTCTTTACCTGCAGTTCGGCCTTTTCGAGGATGGTCCGGAGCTGGTCGACGAGCTTCGCCCCGTCTTCGTACAGGCGCAGCGATTCCTCGAGCGGGAGGTTTCCCTGTTCCAGGCGGCGCGCCTTCTCTTCGAGGGCGGCGTAGAGCGATTCGAAGGTCTGTTCAGAGGCCATCAGCTCACCTCCGCCCAGAATGCGCCATCAGCCACCGATACGGAAAGCCGGTCGCCCGGTTTCACCTTGCGCGTGCTGTTCACGACGGGCTTCCTGGCCGAGCCCTCCTTCTGGACGATGGCGAAACCGCGGGCGAGCGTGGCCATCGGGTCGAGCGCGGCAAGCCGTCCAGCGACCTGCTCGAACCGCGAACGGTCGGCGGCGCAGCGCCGGTCGAGCGACGATTCGAGCGTGCGCAGGAGTGTGTTCAGGTCACGAGTCATGGCTGCCGGATCCGGGGCCGCGCGCTGGAGCCGTCGCAGGGTCCCTTCGACATCCGCTGCGGTCTCGCCGATGGCGCCTCGCACGGCCGAGGCCATCGCCCGGTCGAAGACCCGGAGGGTGCGGTCGAGCTGGGCGACGTCCGGGGCGCACCGTTCGGCGGCGGCGCTGGGCGTTGGCGCGCGGAGGTCAGCCACCAGGTCGGCGATCGTTTCGTCCGTTTCGTGCCCAACACCGGAGATCACCGGGACGGGGAAGGCGAAGATGGCCCGCGCCACGCGCTCATCGTTGAACGCCGAGAGGTCCTCGGCGGCGCCTCCGCCGCGGGCGACGATACACAGGTCGAGCCCGGGCTCGCGGGCGAGACGGCGTAACGCGGCGGCGACTTGCCCGGCGGCCTGCTCGCCCTGGACGAGCGCGGGCGCCAGCACCACGGTCGCAAGCGGCCATCGGCGGCTCAATACGTTCTTGATGTCCTGGAGCGCGGCGCCGGTTGGGGAGGTGACCAGGCCGATGCGCATCGGAAAGCGCGGGAGTGGCCGCTTCCGGCCCAGGTCGAAGAGACCCTCAGCGTCGAGGCGGAGCTTCATTTCCTCGTACTTTGCGGCCATGAGCCCGACGCCTTCGGGACGGACGAAATCGCTCACGAACTGGAGCTCGCCGCGCTGGGGGTAGATCGTGATGCGCCCGTGGGCGAGGACGCGCTCGCCGTCCTTGAGCTGGAAGCCGGGCATGTTGTCGCGGAAGAGGACCGTACGCAGCGCCGCACCGGGGTCCTTCAGTGAGAAGTAGCGATGCCCGAGCTGAGAGCGGCTGTAGTTGGACACCTCGCCCTGGACCCAGAGGTCCGAGAAAAACTCGTTCGCTTCCAGCACCTCGCGCAGGAAGGAGACGACAGCGGAGACGGAGAGGGCGGAAGGGCTGGTCATGGTGGTGGGGGACAGATTACGCGTCCCGGTACGGACGCGCAGGCGTGTTGGAGACCCTGTGCCAAACTGGCCCCATGTCCGAA
>CAUJEQ010000211.1 GCA_963169135.1 Chloroflexota bacterium | reverse complement strand
AACATCCATGATGACCTCCTCAAGGAGGCAAAGATCATGGCGGTCCGGGAGGGGACAACGCTTACCGCCCTGCTCGAACGGGCCCTGCGTGAGCGCCTGGCCCGGGGGCAGTCAGCCAGTGATGTTGCACCCGCGCTCGTGGTGCCGGCTCATATCGACCCGCACGATGGTGTCGCGGTGACCGCGTTCCTGCGGGAGTTGGCTCAGAAGCCTGAATCCAACACCGACCGCGATGCGCTCCCCTGCTCGGATGCGGTGCCGGCGGAGGGAGTCGATTTCACGAGCATATCGAGACTGATCGAGGCAGTGGAGGGGCCGTTTGCTCGTCCCTGACGGGATAAACCGCCCCCCACTGGAAAAGAAACAGGCCGCCCAACCGGGCGGCCTGTCTCGTGGTGTCTCGTGGTGAGCGCTTAGCTGACGCGCTCGAAGATGGTGGCGATGCCCTGGCCGCCGCCGATGCAGAGGCTGACGATGCCGAAGCGGCCGCCGGTGCGCTCGAGTTCGTGCATGAGTTTCACCGTGAGGATCGCGCCGGTGGCGCCGAGCGGGTGGCCAAGGGCGATCGCGCCGCCGTTCGGGTTCACCTTCGCCGGGTCGAGCACAAGTTCGCTGCTGCAGGCGCAGGAGACGCTCGCGAACGCTTCGTTCAGCTCGATGACGTCGATCTGGTCCAGGTTCATGCTGGCCTTTGCGAGCGCCTTGCGGATGGCCGGGATGGGGCCGCTGCCCATGATCGACGGGTCCACGCCGGCCTCGGCGCGGGCGACGATGCGCATGCGCGGGGTGGCGCCGAGTTCCTTCGCCTTCGAGGCGCTCATGACGGTGACGGCGGCCGCACCATCGTTGATGCCGCTCGCGTTGCCGGCGGTCACGACGCCGCCTTCCTTGAAGGCCGGGCGCAGCTTCCCGAGAGCCTCGACGGTTGTGGCGCGGGGGTACTCGTCGACATCGAAGACCTTCTCCTCGCGGCCGATCTTCACGGTCAGCGGGGCGATCTGGTCGACGAAGCGGCCGGCCTCGATGGCGGCGATGGCGCGGCGCTGGCTCTCGGCCGAGAACTCGTCCTGGGCGGCGCGGCTGACTTCGAACTGGTCGGCCAGGTTCTCGGCGGTGATGCCCATGTGGTAGCCCTTGAAGGGGTCGCTGAGCATGTGGATGATGCCGTCTTCGATGCTGTCGTGGCCGAGGCGGTAGCCGCCGCGGGCCTTGCGCAGGTAGAAGGGCATGCGCGTCATGTTCTCGGCGCCGCCGGCAACGACGACGTCGGCGTCGCCGCTCTGGATGAGGCGGGAGGCGGTGTTGATCGCTTCGAGGCCCGAGCCGCAGATGCGGTTGACGTTCATGGCGGGTGTGCCGATGGGCAGGCCGGCCTTCACCGTCGAGTGGCGGGAGAGGTAGGCGTCCTCGGCGACCTGGCCGACGATGCCCATGACTACCTGGTCGACGTTTTCGGGGGCGATGCCCGCGCGGGCCACGGCCTCGCGGATGACGTGCGCTCCGAGGTCGGAGGCGGGGACATCAGCGAGGGAGCCCTGGAACTTGCCGATGGCAGTCCGGACGCCGCTGGTAATGACGACATCTTCCATTGTTCAGTCCTGAGTGCGGAGTGCCGGGGTGCCGCCGACGCGCGGCCCGCGGGGTGCACGGTTTCGTCATTGTACGGAGGCGAAGAACCCGATGCCAGTGGATAGGAAGGTCGGAAGCTATAGGCGGAGGCTATGGGAGTGCCGACGGCACTCAGCGCTCCGCTGCCATCCCCCGGTTGCTGCCGGTGCGTTCGAAAGCCATGCCCTCGCGCTGCATGGAGACGAAGGTGGTGGCACCGATGACGACGTGGTCCAGCACCTCGATGTCGAGCAGCTTGCCCGCGGCGATGAGGCCCTTCGTCACGGCCACGTCCTGGGGGCTCGGGCGGGGGTCGCCGGAAGGGTGGTTGTGGGCGATCACGACGGAGACGGCGTCGTGGATGATGGCTTCGCGGAAGGCCTCGGCAGGGCGGACCGCGACCGAGTTCGCGGCGCCCCCGTTGGCCGGTGCGACCGAGCCGAGCAGCCGGCCTCGCGTATCGAGCGGGAGGACGTAGAACTCCTCGCGGCGGCGGCCGACCAGGCGCGGCCCGAGGAGGCGGAAGACGGCATCGGGCCGCAGGAGGACGGGGCGTTCCGAAGGATCGAGTTGCTGGGCGCGGCGGCCCAGCTCGACGGCGGCGGCAATCTGGGCCGCCTTGGCCGGGCCCAGGCCGCGCGAGCGCTGGATCACCTTCGGGTCGGCGCGCACCAGGCCCGAGAGCCCGCCCACTGAGTCGAGGAGAGCGCGGGCCATGTCGACCACGTTTTCGCCGGGCATACCGGAGCGGAGGACGATCGCGATCAGTTCTGCATCGGAAAGGACGCCGGGGCCGTGTTCGAGGAGGCGTTCGCGGGGGCGCTCATCGCCCGCCCATTCGCGGATGGTGCGGTAGGCGGGCCGCTCGGATTCAGACATGCGCGGGATTGTACGCGAGAATGGTCAGCGGTTGCGCTGGATCGGGCCGTCCCACTGCGGGGCCTCGGATGGCGCGCCGCCCTCTCCAGCTGTGGGTGGTTCGGCCCTGTCGACCCAGACGAGGACGGCCGAGTGGGGATAGAACGTCGCCTCCACGTAGTCGCCTTCCTTGATGCCGGCGAGGAGGTAGGCGTCGCCACGGAGGATCTTCCGTTCCAGGCGCATGTAGTGAGAGCGGACCACCAGCGAGTCGCTGCGGGCCCAGCGCCGGGTAACGTAGCCGCTTTCGGTACGGGGCTTGTCGAAGAAGTCGAGGACCGACTGGACAGCCTGGAAGCCGAAGAGCACGGCGAGGATGCCGACGATGGTCACCAGTACCCAGGTGCCGCCGTACTCGCGATCCATGAAGAGGATGTCGGCCGTGTAGAAGAGCGTCCCCGCAAGCGTGATGAGGAACAGTGGCCCCCAGATGACTGCCGATCGCAGGAGCTTCCCGCGGACGGAGCGCGCCCGCATCTGCTTCTGCAGCTCCGGGTCGTCCTGCCAGCTCACGGGAGCAGGATCTCCGCGCCGACCTGGAGCGTGTTCGGTTCGAGGCCCGGGTTCAGGGCGACGATTTCATCGACTGTGGTGCCGTTTTCAGCGGCGATGGAAGAGAGCGTGTCGCCGGACTGGACGACGTAGGTCCTGGCGCCGGGGGTTGGGGTGGCGGCGGCGGTAGGCGAGCTGGCCGGCGATGGAGATGCGTCCGGCGAGGCGGCGGCCGTGGTGGTTGCAGAGGCGGTGCGGGTAACCGGCGGGGTGGGCGTGGCCGTTGCGCTCACGGCGGCGGTGCTGGTGGGGACGGTACGCACCACGCCGTTGTCGGTTTCCTTTTCGGGTGGTCGGAGGACGAGGAAGAGGGCCACGAGCGAGGCGATGACCAGCGTCAGCACCGAGCCGCGATAGACGAGCGCGCTCGGCGTGGCCGATTCGGGGGACATGCAGCGCAGGCACACGTCGTCGCCGTGCTCGGAGCAATAGAGCCGGCCACAGGTGGGGCACTCAGCTTCGGCGGGGCGGTTGCAGTAGTGGCAGTTCGGTTCGGCCATGCGTATACCCGCAAGGGTAACTGTCGAGAGGAAAGAGGAAAGAGGAAAGAGGAAAGAGGAAAGAAGCGAAAAGATCAGGCTGGTTCGATAGTGGCAGTGAGGCCTGCCGATTCGAGGCAGTTGCGGTAGTGCTCGGCCGTCTCCTTCGGGCACTCGATCACGGTGGCCTGGCCGTGGGTGTGGGCCGTCCACATGATCTGCTCGGCATCCTCCGGGGCGAGCGCCGGGACGCAGCGGAGCAGGGTGAGGATGACGTGGTCCATGCTGTTGTGGTCGTCGTTGTGGAGGATGACGCGGTACGGCGGAATGAGGCGCCGAAGGGTCTCTTCATCGACCCCGGTGCCGGGCAGAGATGTGGGCGCGGCGCTCATGGGGACAGGATAGCCCGGACCAGTTGAATGCTCAGTCCTGCGGCTTCATGCGAAGTTGGGGTTTCCCCCGAGAGACGAACGTGCCGGTCGGAAAGATCATACGGTCCACCTTTTGGCGAGCGTATGGGGCGATGCTCGAAAGCAACGGCACGGCACCCCTCGAACCCCGGGCACTCCCGCGCGACCTGGAAACGCGGCGGATGGCGATCGCGACGCTGGCATACCGCGCCATCGGCCAGAAGCGCGAAGTGCAGCTCAACGACCTGCTGGGCCCGGAAGGCTCGGACCTGCTTTCCGACCTGCTGGCGACGCTCACGAACGAGACGAGCACGCAGCTGATGCTGACGGAGCGGCTGCTGACCCAGGGGTGGACGTGGCAGGCCGCGCTCGAGGCGATCTGGTACGACGAAGACGTGCTGCGCCAGGCGGCCGTGGCCGACTGACGGCCGCCGCGGCCGCCGGTCTACGGGTGCTGCCCCTGGCTTGGGCGAGGCCCGCCCAGCGGCTCGACGGGCCCCTCTTCAACCGCCACCCACCAGCGCGCAACACCATGGCGGAAGCGATCCCAGCGCTCCCGTTCGAGCAGGACCAGCAGGCCAAAGCCGATGAGCGCGGTGCCGCCGATACCCAGGAGTAACCAGTAGGGCGTCGTGAACAGCCCACCGGTGACCATCCGTACGGAGGTCGCGGTCAGGGTGAGGATTGCCGCAGCCACGAGCCAGCGGCCGTGGAGGAGCAGTCCAACGGCAAGCAGGCCGAGGCCGATACCGATGAGTTCGAGGCCGAACTTGCCTCCGCCCGGTTCGAAGCTTTGCTCGGCTGGCGGGAGCACGAGGAGGAGCGCGCCAAGCACCATCGCGGCTTCGTGGAGGTGCATGTGTTCGCCGATGAATGGCGCGGTTCGGCGGAACGTGAGGGCGATAGCGATGAGGTAGATGCCGGCCGGGGCGGTGAACGCCTGGACGTTTTCTGGCTGGCGGGTGGCGATCGCCATCAACAGCGCGGCAAGCAGCCCCGCGCTCCCGCCGATCCAGATCCAGCGCCGCTTGAGGCGGAGGCCCTCGGCGGTGACCGCCGCGGAGGCGAGGCCGAGCACGGTCGCGGCGAGGCTCCACTCCTCGGTGGTGACCAGCGAGGCGCCGGGTTCGAGGCGCGCCTGCTCGCGGGAGAGGAGGATGCCGGAGGCTGTTGCCGAGAGCAGCCAGGGCGCCCAGGAGATGTAGCCGATCACCATGTTGCTTTCGGAGGGCGCCGGCTCGTAGCGGCGGAGCGCCAGGAGTGCCGACCATTCGAACGTGGCCACGGCGGCGAACGCCAGTGGGAGGTAGGCGGTGTCCAAGTCCTGCCAGCGCCAGCCCGCCCACATGGCGAGGAAGAGGAAGGAGTTCGCGATGCCGAGAAGCGTCCAGCGGCGGGCCCCGGCGTAGGCGACCACCGGCCCGATTGTGGCGAGAGCGAGCACGGCGGTGACGGTCCCGTACGCCTCCGTTCCCGCCTCGGATGCGACGAGCGAGCTGATGGATGCGCCTGCCAACCCGACCGGTGCGAACGTCCACATGCCGGCCACTCCGCGCCAGCGCGTGGCGGTCAGCACCCAGCCAGCCATCCCGAGCAGGGCGAACACCCACGCACGGTCGCCGCCGGCCAGTGCGAGGACACCGTTGAGCGAGGCGCCCGCGCCGAAGAGGAACGCGAATGCTGCCTGCGTGAGCATCGTCCACTCGGCGGACTTTGCCCGCGCGGTGGGGCTGTCAACGAAGAGTGCGAAGATCCTGCCCCGGGAGGCGAGTGCCGCGATGCCCAGGAGGGCCGCAGCGGCCAGCTGGACCGTGATGCCGTGCGCGTGGTGCGTGTAGTCGACCGGGAGGACGGCGATGGCGGGGACTACGGCCAGTGCGACGGCATATCCCCAGCCGGCCATCCCGAAGACGGGGTTCGGCTGCCACCAGCGGGCGGTCGCCATGATGAGCGCGGCCACGCCGAGCGCCGGGTACGGCCACCACTGCTGATCGACCCCGGCCGCCCAGAGTGCGGTGGCCCCGAGCATGGCTGCGAGGATGGGTGGGGCGAGCGCGCTGCTATCGCGAAGCCGTGCGGCGAGCACGGTCCAGGCGGCCAGGAGGATGGCGTAGCTCGCCGGAAGCTGCCAGCGGACCGGGTCCTCGGCCGCGGCGAGTGCGTGCGCGATGACCAGGACGCCCACGCCGAAGAACACCGAGGCGGCCTGCCAGCTCCTTCGGAAGCGCGCATCGAGGAGCGCGGGGACGAGGTACCCGGCGGCAGCGGCGGCGGCCCACGCAGTCAGCCACTCGGGCCGCATGTCGACAGTGACCCAGAGCAGCGAGGCGCCGAAAGCGGCGGCAAGCGGAGGAACGAGGGCGACCGCTTCGCGGCACGCCCAGCGCCACCAGCCGGCCGCGAAGGAGGCCGCGACGAGCGCCTGACCATAGACCACCGGCAGCGCCCAGCGCGCCGGGGCCGGGTCGGCATCGGCGAACTGAGCGGCCTGGGTGAAGACGACGCCGGCGCCGCCTGCTGCCGCGGCGAACACGAGCCAGGGGCGCGCCCAGCGCTGCTCGTCGCTGAGCGCCCAGGCGATGTAACCGAAGGTAGCGATGACGGCGATCGCGCCGTACCAGGCGAACTGGATGTCCCACTGCGCCCAGGCGCCGGTGATGGCCGTCATGGCCGCCAGGGCCGGAAGGACCCCGGGGGCCACACGCCAGCGGAACCGCCAGACGGCGAAGGCCGCCGCCGCGCCGCCAGTGAGGATGGCGTACGGGACGGGCAGGGCGAGGTGATCGGGCTCCAGCCTGACCGTGACGGCCACATGGGCCATCGCAAGCGCTGTGCTGGCCACCAGGACGCTCCCGCCCCACCAGTACCCGCGCCGTGCGGCGAAGTCGAAGCGGGCGAGGACCAGGTAACCGATGCCCGCGGCTGCCGCGAAGGAGGCATACCACTCGGGCTGGAGGTCCCACCGCCACCACGAGGCAGTCAGGGCGGTCATGGCGGCGGCCGGCGGGAGCAGGGCCGCGGCTTCGAGCCAGCGCCAGCGCGCGACGGCCGCGGCCACGCCCAGGAGCACCAGCCCGTAGGCGAGCGGAAGCGCCAGTCGCCCGGCATCGGGTTCGAGGATGGCGACGTGTGCGCCGGCCACCGCAAGAGCCCCGAAGCTGAACGCGCACCCGCCCCAGTTACGAGCCAGCCGCTGATCGTCGAGGTGGGCGAGGACGAGGTAGCCCAGGCCAGCGGCCGCGGCGAACGCTGCATACCACTCGGGCTGAAGGTCCCACTGGGCCCACAAGGCTGTCAGGGCGGTGAGGGCGGCAGCCGCGGGGATGGCAGCCGGCGCCACCCGCCAGGACCAACGCCAGCGGGCGAACGCCGCCACCGCGCCCAGGAGCACCAGGCCGTGGGTGGCCGGAAGCGCCCAGCGCTGCGGGTCGTCGTTGGCGGCAACGGCAATGTGGGCCAGGGGCGGCCCGAGGGCAGCGGTGAACGCAGCGGCGGTCTGCCAGTTGAGGGTTCGCTCCGGGCGGTCGAAGACGGCGAGGGCGAGGTAGCCGAAGGCCGCAAGGACGGCGAAGGCGCCATACCACTCCGTGCCGGCCGCTCCCGATGCCCAGGCCGCGGTCAGGAGCGTCATCGCGCCGAGTGGTGGCAAGGCGGCTCCGGCGGCGCCCCATCCCCAGCGGCCAAAGGCGCCGGCCGTGGCCGCGAATACGACGGCGTAGGTAGCCGGGAGCGCGGCGTGGCCGGTGTCCCCGCCGGTCACGGCAACGTGGGCTGCCAGGAGCGCCATGGCCGCGAACCCGGTGGCGATCCCGGCCCACCCCCGCGCCCGCTCCTCGGGCTGGAAGTGCGCGACCACCAGGTACCCGGCACCGGTGAGGGCGACGAAGACAGGTTGCCATTCGTAGGAGAGCCCGAAGGCAGCCCACCACGCGGTGCCGGCCGCCAGCCCGGCGAGCATTGGAAGGACCGAGAATGCCGCGACATCGCGCCGCCAGCGCAGGCCGGTGGCCACCGCGGCGGCACCGAGGGCGTAAGCGACGGGCACGGCCGCGTGGTGGTCGCCGCTGGCGGCGGAAACCACATGGGTCCAGCCGAGTGCGGCGCCTCCGATGACCACCGCGAGACCCAGCAGCCACTTCGCCGGGCCCCAGCGCCCGCGGAGGGCGACCGCGGTCACGTAGCCCGGCGCGGCAATCCCGGCGTACCACGGGCCGAACCACTCGACTGGGAGGTTCAACACCGAGCCAAGTGACCCCCACGCGATGAGCGTGGCCGGTATGGCGGGCAGGAAGTAGAAGCGCCCGTATCCCCGGACCGCGAGGACGAAGTAGAGCGCCGCGCAGCTGGAGGATGCGATCAGCCAGAGGACATCGTTGGCGAGTTGTTCGTGGCCGAGCACCTGCGTGCGCAGGGCGACGAAGTCCAGCGGCACCAGGATCGCGCCGAGCGCGAGGAACGCGGGCCCGGCTTCCTTCACGCGCTCCCAGCGATGGAGGAGCAGTCCGAACCCGAGAAAGCCCACGGCGTAGCCCGTGAGCACGGCAAAGCGGATGGTGCCGCTGAGCTCTTCACCCTGGTAGGCGACGAAGATGATGGCCGCGATCGAGAGCATGAACGCGCCGACGTAGAGGAGGATGTCGGCCTGGCGTTCGGCGGCCCAGCCGATGAC
>CAUJEQ010000210.1 GCA_963169135.1 Chloroflexota bacterium | reverse complement strand
AACGATTGGAGCCAGCAGCGCGGAGGCGGCCGCCTCACCCCGGAAGGAATCTGGAAGCCGATCATCGCCGCCATCAACGGCCACTGCCTGGCTGCCGGGTTGGCCCTCGCCCTCGGGTGCGACCTGCGCATCGCCAGCCCCAACGCCACCTTCGGCACCATGGCGGCCAAGCGCGGCATCGTTGCTGGCGGTGGCCAGACCCAGCGCCTCGCCCGGTACATCCCGTTTGGCATCGCCATGGAGATGATCCTGTTCGCCGAACGGATCAGCGCCGATGACGCGCTCCGCTACGGCCTCGTGAACCGCGTCGTCCCGCAGGATGAGCTGCTCCCGTTCGCGCTCGGTTGGGCGGAAAAGCTCTGCGAAAACGGCCCCCTGGCGGTCCAGGCCATGAAGCGCGCCGCCTATGAAGGCGGATGGGACATGAACTTCCGCGAGGGCATGCGCCTCGAGGCACGCCTTTACGCCGACATCATGAAGACGGAAGACGCTGCCGAAGGCGGCCGCGCCTTCGTCGAAAAGCGCCCCGCGCGCTTCAAGGGCCGCTGATATGAACGGTCCACTCGAAGGCATCCGCGTCCTCGACTTCACCTGGGCTCTCGCCGGTCCCTTTGCGACCATGCAGCTCGCCGACCTTGGCGCCGAAGTCGTGAAGGTTGAGTACCCCGAGACTCACGAGAAGGAGCGCGGCTTCGGGCCCTACGTCGATGGCATCTCGACCTTCTTCTTCAGTCCCAACCGGGGCAAGAAGGGCATCGCCATCGACCTGAAAGCGCCCGAAGGCAAGGAACTCGTCAAGCGCCTGGCCCGGACCGCCGATGTGGTTACCGAGAACTTCCGGCCGGGCACGATGGACCGGCTCGGGCTCGGGTACCGCACTCTCCGCGAGGAGAACCCCCGGCTCATCTACGCCGCGTTGAGTGGGTTCGGCCAGACAGGCCCCTACAGCTCAATGGCGGCCGTCGATGCCGTCGCTCAGGCGATGGGCGGCACCATGTCGCTTAACGGCCAGAAGGGTGGTCCGCCGATGCGTGTCGGGGTCAGCATGGGCGACATGGTGGCGGGGCTCTACCTGGCCCTGGGCATCGTCGCCGCCCTCCGCGCCCGCGACGTGACCGGCGAGGGGCAGATGCTCGATGTCGCGCTCATGGAAGCCCAGATGGCCCTCTGCGAAAACGCGATCGTCCGCCACTCTGCCTTCGACGAGCACCCGACCCGCCAGGGCAGCCGCCATGCGCTCCTCGCCCCCTTTGGCCCTTTCCCCACCAGCGACGGCTGGATTGTCATCGCCAATGTGAAGGAGTGGGAGCTCTTTTGCGCCCTCCTCGGCCGCGATGACATGGCTCTGGATACCCGCTTCGCAACCAACCGAGCCCGCCTCGAAAACGTCGACCTCCTCGAGGCGAGCCTCTGCGAGGCCCTCGCCGAGAAGAACACCGAAGCCTGGTTCGCCATCCTCGAACCAGCGAACGTCTGCGCCATCGGCAAGGTCAACACCATCGCCGACCTGTTCGACGACCCCCACGTGGCGGCCCGCAACATGCTGGTCGATATCCCGATGCCCTACGGCAAACCCGGCTCCCTCAAACTTCCGAACTCGCCGCTCCACCTCTCCGGAACCCCCACTGTGGTCGGCCGCTCCATGCCAGAGCACGGTGGCGACACCGGCGAGGTCCTCGGCGCCTGGGCAGGCATGTTGGCCCCGGACATTGCGGACCTGCGCGCCCGTGGTGTCATCAAGTAACGAACAGCACCCCGCGAGCCGCGCCACAATCGTCCCCGGGCGCACCGCGCTATCATGGACTTGCCAGTTCCGAGCCCACCGGCCCCAAGGGGAGTCGCGGAGCACCGGCCACCAAGGAAAGGGCTTCAGCCACCGCCTATCGCGCGGAACGGAGGAGCCCGATGACCAGCCCCTGGAACCCCGCCCAATACGAGCGCTTCAGCAGCGAACGGACCCAACCCTTCCTCGACCTGCTCGCGATGGTCACGCCCGTCCCCGGGGGCCGCGTCGTCGACCTCGGCTGCGGGACCGGCGAACTCACGCGCCTGCTGCACGAACACACCGGCGCCGCGGAGACAGTCGGCGTCGACAGCGCCGAGACCATGCTCGCGAAGAGCGCTCAGTTCGCCGGTCCCGGCCTCCGCTTCGAACAGGGCACCATCGAGACGTACCGGCCCGGGGCGCCGTTCGATGTCGTGTTCTCGAATGCCGCCTACCAGTGGGTGCCCAACCATGCCGCCCTCATCCCCGGGCTCACGGCGCTCGTCGCCTCGGGCGGCCAGTTCGCCTTCCAGGTGCCCGCCAACGACGATCATGCGTCCCACGTCGTCGCGCGCGAAGTCGCAGCCGAGGAACCGTATCGCACGGCCCTTGGAGGCTATGAGCGCACCTGGCCGGTAATGAAACCCGAGTGGTACGCCGAGACCCTCGACACCCTCGGGTTTGCCGACCTGAACGTCCGTATGCAGGTCTACGGCCACCACCTGGAATCGACCGGCGCGGTGGTGGAGTGGGTGAAGGGCACCTACCTCACCGACTACGCCCGCCGAATGTCCTCTGAGCTCTACGAGAGCTATCTCGTTCGCTACCGTGAGGCGCTCCTCCGGCGGCTTGGCGAGCGCAGCCCGTTCTTCTACACGTACAAGCGCATCCTGGTCCACGCCCGCCGCGCGTAGACTGGCGCGGTGGACGTCACGATCGAGCCCGTCCGCTACGAGGAGAAGCCGGTCCTCCGGCGCATGCTCCAGCTCTACCTCTACGACTTCTCGGAGTTCGAACAGCTGGAGCTGAACGAACATGGCGAGTTCGACTACCGCTATCTCGATCACTACTGGGCCCCGGACGAACGAGAGTCGCGCCACGCCTTCTTCATCCGGGTGGACGCCAAACTGGCCGGCTTCGCGCTCGTCCGCGTGGTCAACGGCGTGAACGTCTTCGCGGAGTTCTTTGTGATGCGGGCCTTTCGCGGCGCCGGCGTTGGTGCTGCCGCGGCCAGGGCGGTGTTTACCCGCCTGCCAGGAAGCTGGCTGGTCCACCAGATGCCCGCAAACCTTCCGGCGCAGGCATTCTGGCGCCGCGTTGTGTCCGAACTCACCCGCGGCAACTACCGCGAGGAGGTGAACGAATCCGGAGTAACCCAGCGATTCACCCTCGAGTGATGCCCGCAATACCACTGGCGGCTTGACAGCCCCCTATACTGGACATACGCGAAGCAGCAGGAGGTGTGGTTGTGTACGGATTCGTAAGCAGCGTGCTCGCTGAAAAAGGCCGCCAGGTCTATACCATCCCCCGGGCAGCCACCGTTTCAGAGGCCGTGCGCGAGATGAACGAGAAAGGGGTCGGCTCGCTGCTGGTCATGGGCGAACGTCGGCCTGCCGGCATCTTCACCGAACGTGATGTCCTCCGCCGGGTGGTCGATGCCGACCGCGACCCGGCCCTCACGCGCGTCGGCGAAGTGATGACCCGCGACATCGCCGCGATCGACCCGGCGTGGCACGTGGAAGACGCCATGCGGCTCATGACCGAGCGCCGTCTGCGCCATCTGCCGGTCATGGACGGCGACGATCTCGTGGGCATGATCTCGATTGGCGACCTGCTCCGCTGGGTCACCATCAACCAGGAAGATCACATCCGGGCGATGACCGAATACATCAACGGCCGCGCCTGAATCGCCCTGCCCTCCAACATGCCGCCGTCCCGGCTGCCAGGACACCGGCGATAGCCAACGCCCACATGAGCGTGCGCCCGTCTTCGTCTGGTTCCGGCGCGGTTGAGGTGCGCCCCTGGACGTTCCCAGCCGGTACGGGCTGCTCGCCCGACGGGTCTGCACTGGTGGTTGCGGCGGGCCGCAACGGAGGAGTGTGGTGTTGGACGACCAGCGCGCGGATATCACCGAGCGTTAGATCGAACACCCCGCCCGGGCTTGCATACCAGTCGGTGCGCAGCTTCTCGCTGTCGCTGGCGGGCACCGGGAACGCTGCGAGCCCCAGGTACCCCACCTGCCACAGGCCATCGACCTCGCTCTCGAGGAACATCACATACCGCTCGCCATCCGCGAAGCGGTAGCCCTCGCGGAACGGTTCCTCGTACGGACTGCAGGCCACCGCGGTGTAGGTGCCCCGGTTGTCGACCCGGAAGGACTCGCCGTTGGCGCTGCCCCGGAGGTTCTCCTCCACGACGAAGCTCGCTTCACGGCGTGTCGACTCCACGATGCGGCCAATCGCGATGACCGGGGACTTCCCGACCGCGAGGCCGATGGTCGCGGCGGAGGGCCCAACAATCGAGCAGGCGGAGACCTGAGACGGCCCTCCTACCGCGATCCCCCCGAGGGCGCCGCACCCCAGGAGCAGCAATGCAAGGAGTGTCCGAAGCACCATTCCAACCTCCGGTCGCTACCAGTGGAACGACCGGGCAAGCCGGAAAGTTCCCTAGCGTCCCCGGAAAATTGGCTCCCGCCGCTCAACGAAGCTCAGCGCGCCCTCTTTGTGGTCTTCGGTGGTAAACAGGTACGCCAACGAGTTGCCGACGTACTCGCCCATCTCCTGAATGGAGGCGTGCACCGACTTTCGCAGCCCTTCCTTCATGTAGCGCATTGCGATGGGCGGGTTCGCAGCGATCTTCCGGGCCAATGCCATCGCTTGGGTCATGAGTTCATCGGGCGCGACGACCTGCGACACCAGCCCGATTCGCTCCGCTTCCCGTGCGTCGATCACGTCCCCCGTGAAGAGCAACTCCGCCGCCTTCGATGGCCCGACCACGCGGGGCAACCGCCACAGCCCGCCGATGTCGGCCACCAATCCGCGCTTGATGAACAGCTCACCGAACTTGGCGTTTTCTGATGCGATCCGGATGTCGCAGAACAGCGTGAGGTCCATCCCCCAGCCAACTGCCGGCCCGTTGACCGCAGCGATGACTGGCTTGTCGCACTCGAGCACCACGGCGGCCGCCGGCGTGGGCCGGGGCCGCACTTCTCGCAGACGCGTCACGGTCTCGTCCCGCTGCTCCCCGAGCATGATCTGCTTCACGTCATCGCCCGAGCAGAACGCCCGCCCGGCGCCTGTCAGCACGACGCAGCGGACCTCCGGGTCACGGTGGACGTCCCGGAACGCCTGTTCGAGCTCCGCGTACATCTCCCGCGTGAGCGCGTTCATCACCTCGGGCCGGTTGAGCGTGATGGTCGCGATGTGGTTGTCGAGTTCAGACATGATGAATTGCATGGCTAGTCTCCCGATCCGTGCTCCCGGCCCCACTTTGTGTTGTCGCGAGCCCCCGCGAGCAGTCCCGCGACGCTGATGTCCTCATCAAGTTCCGGCCAGTGAATGCCCTCCCCCGGTCCGATGAGTTCCCATCGGGAGCGCGCCTCTGGCGTACCGAGCTGCAATCTCGGAAAGTGCTTCAGGGGCACGCCGACGATCCTGCCGTCCGCAAGCTCTACCCACAGACGGTCCTCGTCGTACCAAACCTTGCTCGCCAGGGGTTCAGCGACGGAAATGCTCATCCCATGCCCTCCGGAAGTCCTCCGCGTGGTCCATGATAATCCTCATTACCTGCTGCAGTTCGCGGGCTGGTAGTCCGGCGGTCCGGGCAAGCAAGGGCTCTGGATCGAGCCAGATTTTCGCGGCACCTGCGCCCCGGGCCACATGAACGTGGCGCGGCTCTTGGGCTCCCCTCGTCAGAGTAGAAGAAGGACCGGTAACCACGTTCAGTGCGGACCGTTGGCATGTCGGGCTACTTGAACTCGTAGCCGCCCTTAACGCCCGCGGGCTCGGGGTCCATTATCACGTTCACGCAGGCTGGCTTGCCGCTGTTGAACGCCCGCTCGATGGCTGCCTTGATCTGCTCCGGGTGCTCCACGAACTCGCCGTGCCCACCCAGACCCTCCACGACCTTGTCGTAGCGCGCGTTGTCCCCCAACACCGTCGCCGGGGTCCGGCCGGGGCCGTACTGGGCTTTTTGCCCCACATAAATCTGGTGCCAGCAGCGGTCGTTCCCCACGACCGACACGATCGGCATCTTGAACCGCACGAACGTGTCGAAGTCGAATCCGTTCAGCCCGAAGGTGCCGTCGCCGTTCACCATCAACACCTTCTTGTCGGGCGCGGCCACGCTCGCGGCCATACAGAACCCGGTACCAACGCCCAGCGTCCCGAACGGGCCCGGGTCCATCCACTGCCCCGGGTTGTTCACCGGTAGCACGCCCGCTGCCAGCGCGACGATATCGCCGCCGTCGCCAACCACAATCGTGTCATCGTCGACGAACTCCGCGATCTCTTTGCAGAGCCGGAGCGGGTGGATCGGCACGCTGTCCGAGTTCATGAACACCTCGCGCTGGGCGTCAGCCTGGCCCTCGAGTCCCCGCAGGTGTTGCATCCATTCGGAGTGGTTGCCCTTGCCGATTTCGCCCGTCAGCTGCAGCAAGGCCTGACGGATGTTCGCCTCGATCCCAATGGCGAAGTCCCGGTTGCGGCCGATGTCGCGCGGGTCGATGTCAATCTGGATGATCTTCGCCTCAGGGTTCCAGGCCGGGGGCCGGCCGTACTTCAGCCGGAAGTCGATCGGCGTTCCCAGGATGACGATGACGTCGGCCTGTGCGAATGCCGGCTTGCGCGAGAGTGAGAAGAAGTTCGGGTTGTCCTGCCGCAGTGTGCCGCGCCCCATCGCGTTCGTGTACACCGGTACGTCCGCAGCCCTGGCAAATTCGGCCAGCTCCTTGTGCGCCCTGTGCCAGAACACGCCCGAGCCGGCCATGATCATTGGTTTTGATGCCTTGCTGATCATTTCTGCCGCCTGCTTGATCAGGTTCGGGTCGCCCATGATCTCGCCGGTCGGCCGGTAGGCTGTTGGCCACTCGACTGAGTCTTCGTCCACGCGGCCGAACAGCACGTCCGAAGGTACCTGGAGGAACGTCGGGCCGAATCGCCCCGTCATCGCCTCGCGGAACGCCATGGCCATGTAATAGGGCAGCCGCCGCGTCTCATACACCGTCTGCGACCACTTCGTGATCGGCTGCATCACCATGCCCAGCTCGATGTCCTGCAGCGAGCCCATGTCGTACTGGCGCAGCGGCGAGCGTCCGCCAATGACTACCATCGGGCTGGACGCCTGGTAGGCGTTCGCGACCGCCGTCACCACGTCGGTCACGCCCGGCCCTGCCGTCACGACCGCCACGCCTGGCTTGAAGGTGATGCGTGAGTACCCGTCGGCTGCATGGCCCGCAGACTGTTCGTGGCGCGTGTCGACGATGCTGATGTCGTTATTCAGGCAGCCTTCATAGATGTTCTGCACGTGTCCGCCGGAGAGCGTGAAGATATGGCCGATGCCTTCCTGCTTGATCATGCGCGCGATGATTTCGCCGCCGTCGATCATGTTTCCCATGGGTGGGGTTCCTCGCGATTCACTGAAAATGTGGGCCGAGTATAGCGGCGCCGCGCACGGGCGTCCGGGGCGCGCACCGCGGGCCCGCCGCCATACGTCGAAGTCCTACAGCTTCGCCCTGAGCCACTCCTCTGCCGCGCGGACAACGTCAGGGCCAATCTCGAAGTGTCCCCCGGGCAGCCACCGAATGTCCTTTTCCCCTTCGAGTGCGTTGTAGAGGGCCTCGGTCCGTTCCCGCGGGATGAGTTCGTCCTGGAGCTTCCCCACGATTCGGACCGCGACGGACGACAACTTCGGGACATCCGCCTCCGGCCCCTCGATGCCGCCCGCCAAGCCGCCCTCGCCCACCAGGCAGAGTGCCGCCGCTTTGAACCGCCCGTCGCGCGCCACGGCCGGGATGCCGAGCATGCTCCCCAACGAGTATCCGACGAACCCGATTCGCGTCATGTCCACCGGCAGAGCTTCGGCGAGAAGGTCGATCATGCGTGAGACTTCCGCCGCAAATTGCGCTCTGATGGCCGGGTGCCGTTCCGGCTGGCGGAACAGCGACATCGGGTCGTGAGTCGAACGCTCGCCGTGCAGTGGGGCATCGAGCCCGACGCAGATCCAGCCGCGCTTTGCCCATCCCCGCCCTACCTCGGCCACGAAATAGTCTTCCTTGCTGCCCATGCCGGGATGCTGGATGAGGACCAGCGGCATCGGGTCCGTGGCCCCGGTGGGCAGGTACGCCAGCCCCGGTACCGTCTCGCCCGCGGCCTCGAAGCTGAAGTAGATTTCCCGGAGGTCGCCGAGGAGCGTCTCGCGAACGTGCAATGCACTGGTCATGTCCGGCTTCAATCTACAGCCGGGAAGGTGCCTTGTCGCGCGTCGTGACGCTGGCGAGTGAGTATTTTCCACTCAAGTGCCAGGCGATTGTGTCACCGAAAGGCAGCGCTTCCACGGGTCTTTGGGACATGTCACCTCGACAACGGTTCCCCTTGCTCGCTGACAAGGGCTTGCACTTCTTCCACCCGCACCCGGATCTCGTCGCCCTCGGCCAATCCGGCTGGCGCCGTTTGCATGGGAAACTCCAGCCGTCCGGCCACCGTGTCGATGACGAGCCGTGTCAGCCCGCCCAGGAACACCCGGGCCACTACCAGGCCGCGGACCACGTTCTGTCCATCGGATTCGACCACGGCTGAACCCTCGGTGCGAAGCAACAACCGCACTGCCCCGGGAGAACCGGCGACCGGGCCGAAGACCCCCGCCAGCGTTGCGATCATTCCTTCGCTGTCCCGCACCCCGTCGACGATGTTCTCCAGGCCGAGGAATCGCGCCACGAACTCCGTCCGTGGGTTGCCGTGGACCTCACCCGGGTTCCCGACTCGCACGACTCGGCCCTCCCGCATGATCGCCAGTTCATCGGCCACCGCGAATGCTTCGAACTGGTCATGCGTGACATAAACAGCTGGTATTCGCAGGTGGCGCAGGATCTCCCTGAGCTCCACCACCAGGTGCTCCCGCAACCCCCGGTCGAGGGAGCCCAGGGGCTCGTCGAGCATGAGCAGCCGCGGTTCCGGCGCCAGGGCGCGGGCGAGCGCGACTCGCTGGCGCTCGCCGCCTGAAAGCCCCTCCAGCGTCCGTCTGCCGAACCCGCCCAGGCCCACGGTCTCGAGCAGCTCGCCCACCCGCCGGTCCCGCCGCGCCGCCTCCCAGCCCAGGCGGCGCAACCCGAAGTCCACGTTGCGCTCGACGTTCATATGTGGGAAGAGCGCGTGTTCCTGGAACATCAATCCAAAACCGCGCCGGTAGGCTGGAATCTCCCCAACGTCCTCGCCGTCGAACAGGATTTTCCCCGCGCTGGGCCGTTCAAGCCCGGCGACCACCCGGAGCAGCGTCGTCTTCCCACAGCCGCTCGGTCCGAGCAGCGCGACCGTCTTCCCCGTGCCTGCGCACAGGTCCGCTCCCCGGAGGATATGCGCCTGCCCGGCGCGAAACTCGACCTTGCGCACTTCGAGGCCGTCAGTCACCGGGCAGCTCGCATCCTTGCACTTGCAATGTCCTAAAACCCTCCGTACTCACGGTAACGGAGCCGGTCGATAATGAAGAACCCGGCGGCGGTCACCGCCATCAGGATGGTGGCCATCGCCAGCGCCTGCCCGTAGTTCACCGCGCCCGGCTGCCCAAGGTAGCGGAAAATCGCCAGCGGGATCGTCGGGTACTCCGGTCGCGCGATCAGCAACGTTGCTCCAAACTCCCCCATCGAGATCGCGAAGGCGAAAACCCCCCCTGCCAGCATTGACCGCCACGTGAGCGGCAGGTCGATTGCGACGAACGCCCGCAGCGGGCTCGCGCCGAGCATCGCCGCCGCTTCGCGCAGCCGGGGGTCCAGCGATCGCAGCTGCGCCGCAACGGTCCGCGCTACAAACGGCATCGCCACGAGGGTGTGCGCGATCACCACCATCGCCGGGCTGCCGCGCAGGTCCAGTGGCGGCCGGTTGAACGTGATGAGGAACCCCAGCCCGAGAGTCACGCCGGAAACCCCGAGTGGCAGTTGCACGACCGCCTCCGCCAGCGACGACCGCAGCCGCACCGCCCCATGCGCTGCCAGCGTCCCCAGTGGCAGCGCCACCAGCATCGTCAAGAGCGCGAAGCTCACCGAGTTCCGCACCGCCGTGATTGGAGCCACGAACAGCACCTGCTGGCGCACGTTGTCGTCCAGCCGCCGGTAGGACTCCAGCGTGTAGCCGGCGTCGCCGTGCACCGAACGTTCCGCCAGCGCCACGAGCGGAACGATGGTGACTACCGCGATCGTGCTGACGATCGCCGCGACCGTGAGCCGCCGCCCCGTGGTCCATGCCAGGGAGCGGCGTCGCATGGCGCCGGGCTGCGCCGTCTGCCTCTGCAACGCCGCGTTCACCCACATCGCGCCAAACGTGGCGATCAGCTGCACGATGGCGAGTGTCGCCGCCACCGGCAGGCGGAACAGGAAGAGCGTCTCCCGGTAGATCTCGGTCTCCAGCGTCCCGTACTGCGGTCCGCCGAGGATGAGTACCACACCAAAACTCGTGAAACAGAACAGGAACACGAGCGAGGCCGCCGCCAGGATCGGTGTGCGAAGTAGCGGCAGGGTGACGCGCAGGAACGCCGTCCCCTTCCCCGCGCCGAGCATCGCCGCTGCGTCTTCCAGCCGTGTGTCTAATCGCGCCCACGACACGGAGATGATTCGCGCCGCGAGTGCCACGTTATAAAAGACGTGAGCAATCAGGATCGCCCAGAGCGTATTGAGTAGCCGCACCGGGGGCTCGTCCAGGTTGAACACCGCCTGGAGTGCCCCATTCACAACGCCCTGTGGACCCAGCAACGCCGTAAATGCCACAGCCACAACGATCGTCGGGAGCACGAAAGGGACCGTGATGAGCGCTTCGAGCGCGGCCTTCCCCCGGAATTCGTAGCAGGCAAGCACATATGCCACCGGCAGGGCCAATACGAGCGTCAGTCCGGCGGAGACCGTCGCCTGCCAGGCCGTGAACCACGCCCGCTCCAGGAAGTACGTGTCTTCGGTCAGCGGCCCGAAGCCACCTTCTTGCGTGAACGACTCCCGCAGGATCCCCTGCAGTGGGTATGCCAGGAACACAGCGAGAAAGAGCAGCGCCGGCGCGAGAAGCGCCAGGGCTGCCCGCCGCTCCCGGAACGCGCTGCTCAGCGGAGCACCGCCTTCGTCCAATCGTCGATCCACTTCTGCCGGTTCGCTGCCATGTCTGCCGCACTCACCTCAGCCAGGGGCACGGTCACTTCCGAAAACCTGCTGAACGCCTCCGGGACCTTCGCCTCCGGGTTGACCGGGTACACCGCCATCTGCCCCGGGATGTCTTCTTGCACCGGCACGCTCAGGAGGAAGTCGATGAACTTCCGGGCGAGGTCCTGCTTCTTCGTGCCCTTCAGTATCCCCGCGTACTCGATCTGCCGGAACACGCCCTTCGGCGGCAGGATATTCGCGGTAGGCGAGTCTTCCCGCGGCGGATCCGCGAAGATCTGCTCGAAAGCCGGGCTCGTGGCGTAGCTCAACACGATCGGCTGCTCGCCGCCCTGCAACGAGAAGTTCGTGTAGTACGCCGTCTCCCAGCCATCAACCACCACCAGGCCGTTCGCACGCATCGCTCGCCACCAGTCCAGGTAGCCGGCTTCGCCGAAGTACGCCACCGTGGCCGCCAGGAACGCCAGCCCCGGCGACGACGATGCGGGGTTTTCGACCACCGTCATCCCGCGATACTTCGCCGTCGCGAGGTCTTCCAGCGTCTTCGGCGGCTCGACCCCTTTGGCTTTCAGTGCCGCGATGTCGTAGTTGAAGTTCACGTACCCGTAGTCAATGGGCGTCACGAACCCCGCTCCTTCCGCACGGAACTCCGCCGGGATCTTGCCCACCAGCGGCGACTCGTACGCCTCGAAGACACCCGCGTCGAGGGCGCGTGAAAGGAAGGTATTGTCCACCCCGAACGCGACATCCCCCTCCGGCCGGTCTTTGGTCAGCACGAGGCTGATGGTCATGGAGCCGGCGTCGCCTTTCGGAAGCAGCTTCACGGTGGCGTTGTGTTCCTCTTCGAACTCCCGGATCAGGTCCTCGGTCAATTGGAAGGAGTCGTGGGTGACGACGGTGATGGTGGTCTTGCCTTCGTCTCCGCCGCACGCGGTGGCAAGCATGCCGATGACAACTATGAGCCCGATGAGGAGGGCGATGCGCGTATGCATCGAACTTGTTCCTTCCGCCGCCGGGTTGGCAGGGGCGCCTCCCCGGGCAACGAAAAAGGAGCCCGGAAAGACCGGACTCCGTGCATCAAATGCCCGGTGTCCGAATCGCTTTCCTCCGCACGTATGAACGTGGTCAGGTTCAAGGGGTCTGTTCTCAGCCCGGCGAGGGCACCCCCAGCGATCCCGAACAGCTATGAAATGATCGTGCTCTACGCTACACCCCCTCCCGGCCCCCTCGCAATGGGATGATTCACCATCACGTCACGCGACATACACGCGTATTCACCCCTCCTCGACCCTCCCCAGCTTTGGCATCGCCGATAATTCCCCCGAACGCTCACGCGTACCTGCCCTGGTCCGGAGAGCATGAAGAGAGTCCTCCTACGGTGGCTTGGTGGTCGCATAAGCTGGCCCGCCGGCGAAAGTCGCCGGGTGGCAGTCATGCGCCGCGCAGCCCTCGCCCTGGCCGTCATCCTCTTCTTTGGCGAAGTTGTTGTCGCCGTCCGCTATTCCGGCAACGTCGGCACCCTCATGATCGTTTCCACGGCGGGGCTCGGCGCCGTCCTCTACCGTGGGCTGCAGTCGATCTCCGCCGTCAACGCCGATGATGGCGACAACCTGCGGGCCCCGCTGGTAGATTCCGAAACTCGCCTCCCCACCCGGCCGCACCTCATCGATACGCTCGCCCGCGATATCGCCCGCTCCCAACGATACTCACACTCGCTCACGCTTGCCGTCGTCCGCATCAGCCAATACGACGAACTCAAGGGTTCCTGGGGGGCAGGCACGGCGACCCAGGCCGTCCACCACGTCGCTGACACCCTCCGCCGCGTGACCCGCGCCAGCGACTTCCTCGCCCGTCTCGATGAGGGACGGTTCGCCGTTGTCCTCCTCCAATGCAGCGGCCGCCAGTCCGCGCTCTTCGCCGACCGCCTCACCCTGGCGGTCAGCAACCGCCCCCTGAAGTCCACCGCGAACGTCAAGGTCCCCCACTATGTGGGAGTCGAGGTGAGCGCGCTCGAATACGATGCGACCCGCTATCGCGGGCCCCTCGAGTTCCTGAGTCTCGCCGGCGGTGACGTGGTCACCGAACGGCCCCGCGCTGTGCCCGGTCGCCGCGCCGCCATGGCGGCCGACCCGCGCAGCCTCCGTGAACAACTCGTCCACGACTACTACCCCAACGGTGAGGTCAAGGACTTCGCCGACGCCTACCGCGAAGCCCGGAGCCGTAACCGCCACACCGGCTGACCCTGCGCCTTACGGGTTGGGGCGCCCCAGGATCCGGTTCTTTGCCGTCCGCAGCGAATACGACACCGCGTGAATGCAGAATCGTCCGCCGATCGCCCCGGCCGTCAGGACATCCAGTGCCAGGTTTCCGCGCATGTGGCGCCGGTAGTACCGCCACATCCCCAGGTGGTGAGCTGCCATCGCCCGGTAAACCGCGTGCTTCGAGCTTCCCCCCACCCGGTGGCGCACCGTCGTCATGGGGTAGTACACCACCGAGAGCCCCGCATCCCGTACTCGCCGGCAATAGTCCACGTCTTCGATACTGAAGAAATACCCTTCGTCGAGCGGCCCTACAGCCTCGATGGCCCGCCGGTGGATCAGCATGAACGCCCCGGAGACCCAGTCCACGTCACGTACCTCGTCGTGCGCCCAGTCCGTCATCAAATAGCGGCTCGACCACCGGTTGCCAGGGAAGAGCTTCGTCGTCAGCGAGTGGCGGTTGAAGAACGCGTTGAGGTGCGACGGGAATGCCCGCGCGCTGGGCTGGAGCGACCCGTCCTCATTGACGATCCGCCCGCCGAGCACGCCGATCTCCGCATGCACGTCCAGGTACCTTGCCGCTTCGACGGCGTTCCCGTCGAGCAGCACGCTGTCGGGGTTCAGCAGGCACACCACCGTCGGTTCCGGCAGCGCCGCCAGCCCTGCGTTGACCGCTGTGGCAAATCCGGCGTTGCGCTGGTTCTCCACGACGCGGACCGCCGGGAACGCCCCCCGGATGGCCTCGGCCGTACCGTCGCGCGAGTCGTTGTCGATGACGACGGTGCTCGCCAGCGCACCAGGCGCATGTCTCGCGATCGATTCGAGGCACGTCAGCGCGAGCTCGCGGCAGTGGAAGGTGACGATCACGATGCCGAGGCTCACCTGGCAAGCTCCCGATACACTGCGACCGTCTCCTCGGCCACCCGCTTCCACGAATACGTAGCTGCCAGCCGCAGCGACATTGCCGAAATGTCCGCACGCCTGGCCGCGTTACCCATCAGATCGCTCGCCGCGGCAGCAATCGCGCCCGGGTCGCGCAACGGCACGAAGATTGCTGCCCCGGAAAGCACGTCGTCCATCGCCGGCGCCTGTGCCGCGATGACCGGTGTCCCGCAGGCCATCGCCTCGAGCGGCGGCAACCCGAACCCCTCGAACAGCGATGGGAACACGAGCGCCTCGGCTCCCGTGAAGAGCGCCGCCAGGTCTTCGTCGGGCACGTATCCCAGGAACTTCACCGCGCCGGCTACGCCAAGGCGTGCAGCCTCAGAGGTGAGCGCTTTCGAGAGCCTGCCCGGGTTCCCCGCAAGTGCCAGCAGGGCGGACGGGTGGCGCTCCCGCACGGAAGGCAGTGCGCGGATGGCGTCGACAGCGCGCTTGCCCGGCTCCGCCGTGCCCAGGCATAGCAGGTACGGCTGCTCCAGGCCGAGCCGCGCCCGCAACCCCGCGACAGCCTCAGTAGGCGCTGGCCCGAGCTCCGGACGCGGCGCCTCAGGAATCACGCGGATTCGCCGCGGCGCCAGCCCCAGGTACCGCACGGCGTCGGTCGCCACCGCCCGCGATGGCACAATGACCCGCTCGGCCCACCGTGCCGTTTGCGCGATGCCCCGGTAGTACTTGCGATGCGCGGAGCCGTATCGCTTCGGCATCCGGTAGAACGTCAGGTCGTGGATGGTCGCCACCCGTGGAACATCCAGCCTTCGCGGTGTGTAGAAGTGCGTCCCGTGGTACACATCGGCGCCGGCTCGTTCGGCCGCCTCGCCC
>CAUJEQ010000209.1 GCA_963169135.1 Chloroflexota bacterium | reverse complement strand
TGCCGCGGCGGCTGACAAGTGCCCGGGCGGCGTGATCCGCGCGGGAACAAAGGTGGCACCGCGAGAACCCCTCGTCCTTTGACGGCGAGGGGTTTTGTGTTCTCTGTGCCGCAAGGCGAATCCACCGCGGAGACACGACGGTTCGAAGGCGCATGGGGGTGGCTTCGAGACCGGCCCGGCAACTGGTGGAAACAACCTAGTTAGAGGGACAGCACAAAAATGGCAACGCGGAAATTCAACCTGGAAGAGTCGGAGCTCCCGACGCACTGGTACAACATCGCGGCGGATCTGAAGAATCCGCCCGCACCCCCACTGCACCCGGCGACGCATGAGCCGATCGGCCCGGAGGCGCTGGCACCGCTCTTTCCAATGGAGCTGATCAAGCAGGAAGTCAGTACCGAGCGGTACATCGCGATCCCCGACGAGGTTCGGGAGATCCTGAAGATTTGGCGGCCGGCGCCGCTCATCCGAGCGACATTCCTGGAGAAGGCGCTCGATACTCCGGCGCACATCTACTACAAGTACGAAGGCGTCTCGCCCAGCGGCTCGCACAAGCCGAACACGGCGGTCGCGCAGGCGTACTACAACAAGCAAGAAGGCGTGAAGCGGATAGCGACAGAGACCGGCGCCGGGCAGTGGGGCTCATCGCTGGCTTTTGCCTGCCAGATGTTCGGCATCGAGTCGAAGGTATACATGGTGAAGGTCTCCTACGACCAGAAGCCCTACCGGCGTTCGATGATGCGGGTGTGGGGCGGCTCGGTGGTCGCCAGCCCGAGCGATGAGACGAACGCGGGCCGGGGCATCCTGGCAGAGGACCCGGAGAGCCAGGGTTCGCTTGGCATCGCGATCAGCGAGGCTGTTGAGGACGCGGCGATGCGCGAAGACACGCGCTATTCGCTTGGGAGCGTGCTGAACCACGTGCTCCTCCACCAGACCGTCATCGGCCAGGAGGCGATGAAGCAGATGGAGATGGCCGGGGAGTACCCGGATGTCGTCATCGGCTGCGCAGGTGGTGGTTCGAATGCGGCCGGCCTGCTGTTCCCGTTCATGAAGGATCGGATGGAGGGCAAGACGAAGACGCGCTTCATGGCCGTCGAGCCAGCGTCGTGCCCGAGCCTGACCAAGGGCGAGTACCGCTACGACTTCGGCGATGTGGCGGGGCTCACGCCACTGATGAAGATGTACACGCTCGGCCACACGTTCATGCCGCCCGGGATCCACGCGGGCGGGCTGCGATACCACGCGATGGCGCCGCTGCTGTGCCACCTCTACGACGAGGGCTACATCGAGGCCAAGGCCTACCCGCAAAACCCGTGCTTCGAGGCGGCGACGCTCTTCGCGCAGACCGAGGGCATCATCCCGGCGCCGGAAAGCTCCCACGCGATCCGGGGAGCCATCGATGAGGCACTGGCGGCGAAGGAAGAAGGCAAGTCGCGTGTCATCCTCTTCAACCTCAGCGGCCACGGGCTGCTGGACCTGCAGGCCTACGATGACTACATGGCCGGCAAGCTCGTCGACGACCATTACCCGGCGGAGAAGGTGCGCGAAGCCATGACGCACCTGCCGGTTATCTAGTTTCACTGTCACGGAGGGGGAGGAGCGGTCCCCCGACAAGGAGAAGCGACCATGACCACGCTCAGCGCCAGTACTGACCTCGAGCGGCGCATCAAGGCGATCCTGGAAGAGAAGCCGATGCTGAAGCATGCGTTCTACGTGGAGTGGGCGCAGGGAACGCTGCCAATGGCGAAGTTGCAGCAGTTCGCACGGCAGTTCTATCCGTTCGAAGTGGCCTTCCCGCGTTTCCTGAGTGCGATCCACACCCGGACGGAGTCCCCGCTTATCCGGCAACTCCTCCTCGACAACCTCTGGGACGAAGAGCACGGGGAGCGGAACCACCCGGCGCTCTGGCTCGAGTTCGCGGCCGCCCTGGGGCTGCGGGCCGATGACGTCCGGATAGCTGAGCTCCGGCCGGAGACGAAGGCACTCGTGGAGCACTTTCGGAAGGCGGCTCGCGAAGCACCCCTGGCGGATGCGCTGGGGACGTTGTTCGCGTTCGAGGGCCAGGTGCCCGCGATGTCGTGGCAGGTCATCAAGGGGTTGACCGAACACTATGGGTTCGAGCCCCGGCAATTCGAGTTCTTTTCGGTGCATTTGGTGGCGGACATCGCCCACGCGGGCGCGGAAATGCAGGCGATCGCCGAAGCGTGTTCCGACGAGGATTCGCTGGTCCAGGCAGTCGAGGTGGCATGCGATCTGTTGCTGTCGTTCCTCGACGGATGTTATGCGGAGGCGGCCTGATGGCAGACGGGGAACAGACAATCGAAGCGTGGAACACAGCGATCCGGCTGGCGGCGGCCATCGGTCGGTTGAAAATTGGGTCGAACCTGCGCGCGGCGGCCGACGCGCAGGCCAAGGCGTTCGAGCTGGCGGGCATCGCCTGCGGCCTGATCGCCGAAGCCGGGACGCGTGAGGGGCCCGCACAGATCGGCCTGTTGCGGGACGCACGAGGCGCCCTGGCGCAGTGCCGGTCGTGGATCAGCGTCCTCGCAGCGGTGACGAACGAGCAGGAGTCGGTATTCGGGAACGAGCTCGACCTTGTGGAGCAGGCATCGCGCCAGGTGAACGCCTACGCGCGTTCGCTCGATCGTGGGGGCCCACCGGCAGGCGGGCCGCGGCCGCCAATGCGCCCCGGCGGCGGACCACGGCCCGGCGGACCGCCGCGTTCCGGGGGCGGGCCTCGATGAGCGAACGCAAGCGCATCCTGACCGGCATCCGTCCAACCGGAGCCCTCCACCTGGGGCACTACGCGGGGGCGCTGGAGAACTGGGTGCGGCTTCAGCACGACTACGAGGCGTACTTCCTCATCGCGGATTACCAGGTGTCGGACTACGCGGACGACATCCAGCGCGTACGTGACGCGGTCTGGGAGGTGGCGCTCGACTGGCTGGCGGTGGGGCTTGATCCGGAGGGGAGTTCATTCGTGATCGAGAGCCTGGTGCCGGAGCATACCGAGCTGGCGACGCTGCTCGGGTGGTTCCTGCCGGTTTCGATGCTGGAGCGGAACCCGACGCTCAAGGCAGAGATGGCCGCGATGGAGGAGCCGGAAGACGGGTCGCAGGAGCGGAAATCCGTGCCGGTGGCGTTCTATACCTACCCGGTGATGCAGGTGGCGAACATCCTGATGCCGCGAGCCCACCTGGTGCCCGTGGGCGAAGACCAGCTCCCGCACATCGAGCTGACGCGCGAGACCGCGCGCCGGTTCAACCGGCGGTTCAAAGAGGTATTCCCCGAACCGGAGGGGCTAGTCGGCCGGGTGCCTCGCCTGGTAGGCACCGACGGCAACGCGAAAATGAGCAAATCGCGAGGGAACACGATCGACCTGAAGGACCCGGCCGAGACCGTGGCGAAAAAGGTGAAGCGTATGTACGCGGGCCCTCCCCGCGAACTGGACGAGCCGGGCAAGGCCGAGGAGAACCCGGTCTTCCTCTACCTCGATGCGTTCGACCCTGATGCAACGGTCGTCGCACAAATGAAGGAGGAATACGAGACTACCGGGCTCCCGAACAAGGTGTTGAAGGACCGGCTAACCGTGGTGCTGAACGATATGCTCGACCCCTTCCGGGAGCGGCGCGCGCACTACGAGGCGAACATGAAGCTGGTGCGCGAAGCGCTGGAACACGGGACGAAGCGCGGCCGGGCAATCGCCCGGGAAACGATGGAAATGGTGCGGGACGCGCTCGACCTGAACTACCTGGAGAAGTACTAGTGCTCCACCCGACGCTGGACGAGGTGAAAGAACTCGCCAGGCAGGGGGCGGGGAACCTGGTGCCCATCTATCGCGAGGTGACGGCCGACCTGGAGACGCCGGTCTCTGCCTTCCTGAAGGTGCGGACGGGCAAGTACTCGTTCCTGCTCGAATCGGTCGAGGGCGGCGAGCGGATGGCACGCTACTCGTTCATCGGGACGCAGCCATACCGGGTGCTGCGGACCGGGCCGGGCGAGGAGTGGGAGGGCGACCCGCTGGTCCCTCTCGAGCAGGAGATCTCGCGGTTCAAGGAGATAGCGGTCGCGGGCGTGCCGGCGTTCACGGGCGGCGCCATCGGGTACGTTGCGTACGACGCGGTGCGCCACTTCGAGCCCCGCGTGGTGCCACCCGAGAAGGACGACCTCGACATCCCGGAGGCCATCTTCCTCTTCTGCGATTCGATGGTGGTGTTCGACCATATCCGCCACACGATCAAGGTCGTGGCGCATTGCCGGCTCGACGGCGACATCGACTCGTCGTACCGGCAGGCAGCGTTCCGGATCGACGAGATCGTAGAGAAGCTGAACAACCCGACGATCCAGCTCCCGCACGAAGAGGTCGGCGCGGTGCTGCGCACGAACGGCCAGGCCGAGTCGAACGTGGGCCGTGAGGGTTACGAACTGATGGTCGAGCGGATCCGGGAATACATCGTCGCAGGGGATGTCATCCAGACGGTGCCCTCGCAGCGGCTGGCGCGGAGAATCGCGGTGCACCCGTTCAACATCTACCGGCAGCTGCGAATCGTGAACCCCTCGCCGTACATGTTCTATCTCGACATGGGCGACTTCCAGATCGTGGGGGCTTCGCCGGAGCTGCTCGTACGGGTCGAGGACGGCGTGGTGATCAACCATCCGATAGCAGGGACCCGTCCCCGCGGCGCGACCCCGGAAGAGGACGAGCGGCTGGCGGCGGACCTGCTTGCCGACGAAAAGGAGCTGGCCGAACACATCATGCTGGTCGACCTCGGGCGCAACGACGTTGGGCGGGTCTCGACGCCGGGGACGGTCCATGTGGACAAGCTGATGGAGATCGAGAAGTACTCGCACGTGATGCACATCGTCTCGAACGTCTCGGGGAAGCTGGCCAAAGGGAAGACGCAGTTCGACGCCTTCCGGGCGGTGTTCCCGGCGGGGACCGTGAGCGGGGCGCCAAAGGTGCGGGCGATGGAGATCATCGCGGAACTCGAGCCTTCGAAGCGGGGGATCTATGCGGGCGCTGTGGGCTACGCCAGCTTCTCGGGAAGCCTGGACACGTGCATCGCAATCCGGACGCTGCTGGTGAAGGACGGGGTCGCGTTTCTGCAGGCAGGCGGGGGGATCGTGTACGACTCGGTGCCGGAAACTGAGTACATCGAGACGGTGAACAAGATGGGGGCGCTGATGCGCGCCATCGACCAGGCGGAGATTGCCGCCGCCGAAATGAAGACAGGCAGCCTGGGCTATGGGTAGGGGCTGCGACCGGGGTGCGCGATGAGCGACCGGCGGCCGGACTGCGTGTACGGCATCCTGGTAAAGGACGACAGGGTGTTCGTGCGCTGGTTCGATGACCAACCGGGGCTGCCGGGCGGTGTGTTTCGTCCGCTGGCCGAGGACCGCAAGGTGGAACTGCGCGCGCACCTGTGGGACCAACTTGGGATCGAGGCCCGAGCGATCTGGGCGCAGGGCGCGTTCGCCTACCGCAACCCGGGCGAGAGCGTTGAGCGGTTCAGCGGGTTCTACTCGGTGTGGGATTGGGAGCCAGAGGTGCCGGCAGGGTCAGGCCGCTGGCTCACGAGCGACGAGGTGGGGGCGAGCACACTGCCGGCTTCACTGCGCATACTCTTATTGAGCGTGTTGGCCACGCTGGCGATGAAGACAACATGAAACAGCACATCCGTATGGCGGCGATCCTGGAGCGCGAAGGGCGGCTCTTCCTGGTGCGGCCGCGGCCCGACGCGCCGTGGGAGCTGCCCGGCGGGCCGCTCCCCGAGCACGCCGACGACGTGGACCGTGAGATGGATGACATCCACGGCCAGCTCGGCGTGTGTGCGCCGGCAATCGAAGAAGACTTCCTCCAGACGCACTTCTTCCCGGCGGACGAGGGGCAGGTGGTGTTCAACCTGTACGCCGCAACCGAATGGACCGGCGACCCGGTGGTTCCCGCCGGGCATGCGGCAGGCTGGTTCGCTTTCGACGAGATCGAAGCGATCGAGATGGATGAACTGATCCGGAATGCCCTGCTGGAGGCGCTGGGCATCCGGACGCCCGTGGACCGCACGGCCGAGATCCTCTCGGCGCTCGGAGGCGAGCTGGGCGCGCCCGAACGGCCCGTGGCGGCTGCACCCGCAGGCGAGCGCCACCATCCTCCCGGCCGCGAGGCGGGACTGGACGTGCTGCGCACGCTCACCGGGGCCGACCCGGAACGGGTGGCGGAGATGATCGCCCGCCAACAACCCGAATTGGCGAACGACCAGATCGACTTCGTCCTGGGACAGGTGTGGGCCAACGCGGCGCTGGACCGGCGTACGCGAAGCCTGCTGGTGGTGGCGATGCTCGCTGCGACCGGGCGGACCGGCTCGTCGCTGCGGTCGCACATCAACGGAGCCCTGAACCACGGCGCCACTCCGGCTCAGGTGGTCGAGACACTGCGGATGGTGGCGGCGTACGCCGGCTTCCCGGCGGCGATCGAAGCGTGGCCGGCGATGGAGGATGTGTTTGAACAGCGCGGAGTGCCGCGGCCGGGGAGGGCTGAGTGAGCGTCATCCTCTGGGACCTGGACGATACGCTGCTGGATACCCTTGCAGGCCGCATGCAGGCACTCTGCCATGCACACGAAACGCTGCTGGGGACGAAGGTGGACCCGGAGGCGCTCTGGCGTTCGCACCGGGGCGGCACGCTGGAGGATCTGGGGCGGCGGCTGCTCGGCGACGACTATAGGAAGTTCGCGACGGTGTACCGGGAGCGGTACTACGGCCTGGTCCGCGACATTCGTCCGTACCAGGGCGTCGAACCGGTGCTACGGTCGTTCCACGAAGCCGGGTTCCAGATGGGCGTCGTAACCTCGAAGCTATCCTGGGGCGCGACGGAGGAACTGACCACGGCTGGCATCCTGCAATACTTCCACACGATCGTCGGGTCGGATGACACAGACACGCACAAGCCGGATCCGGAGCCGATCCATGCCGCCCTGGACCGGATGCTCGCGGACGATCCGTCAGCGGCCGTGTTCATCGGGGATAGCCCTGCGGACGTGTGGGCGGCGCGAAACGCGGGCATCCGATCGATCGCGGCGCTCTGGGGGACGCTGGACTCGGAGCTGCTCCTCGATGCGACGCCCGACTTCACGGCAAAGACGCCGGGCGAGGTCCTGACGATTCTTGCCGAGATGGGGTTCGGCCAGTGACGGCGGCGCTAGAGAAGCACGTAGCCCATGTGGGTGTGCGGTTTTACCGGACGGGCGGCGTGGAGATGGTGCTGGTGCCGCTGTTGGAGGAATCTGCGAGCTTCACGCGATCGGCCGGGGACGGCTACTTCCTGGTGACGCTGATGGGCGAGCCCGGCACTGCCTATCCGCTGAACCTGCGATCGCCAGGAGCCTACGACCCGGAGTACCTGGGCAACAAGTTCCGGCTGGACCGCCGCGGATATGGATACACGCCGGACGAACTGGCGGCATCGCTGCGGCTGATTCGCGAGGACCTCCAGAAGGAGGAGGGGATGGACCGATGACGACGTTGCTGATCGACAACTACGACAGCTTCACCTACAACCTCTACCAGTACCTTGCGGAGCTTGGCGCGGACGTGAAGGTATTCCGCAACGACCAGGTGACGCTCGCGGAGTGCAAGGCGCTGGACCCGGACCACGTGGTCATCTCACCGGGGCCCGGCGACCCGGACGACGCGGGCATATCGCGCGACGTGATCCGGGAGTTCGCGGGGAAGGTGCCGGTGCTGGGCGTCTGTCTGGGGCACCAGTGTATCTATGACGTGTACGGCGGCACGGTCGCTGGGGCGGGCGAGATCAAGCACGGCAAGACCTCGACCATCAGCCACGACGGCAAGGGCGTGTTCGCGCACCTTCCCGACAAATTCAAGGCTGTCCGATACCACTCTCTCGCGGGCACGCCGGAGACCGCGCCCGCGGAACTGGAAGTTACGGCCCACTCAGAGAGCGGCGTCATCATGGGCGTCCGCCACAAGGACCTGACGGTCGAGGGCGTGCAGTTCCACCCGGAGTCGATCGCGACCGAGCATGGCAAGGAGCTGCTCAAGAACTTCCTCGAGCGGGATGGCGGGCGATGGTGATGCAAGAGTCCATCCGGGCGCTGGTCGATGGGGGCGGTATCGATGGCCTGCTTGCGGCTCGGGCACTTGAAGAGATCATGACTGGCGCGGCGACGCCGGCGCAGATCGGTGCGTTCCTCGCGGCGTTGCGCGTGCGGGGGGAAACGCCGGAGATCATCGCCGCGTGCCTTGGCGTGATGCAGACACACGCCGAGCCCGTGAACGCGCCTGACGTCATCGATATCTGCGGCACCGGGGGCGATGGAGCGGACACGATCAACGTCTCGACGGCGGCGGGGTTCGTCGTGGCTGCGGCCGGCGTGCGGGTAGCCAAGCACGGCAACCGGGCCGCTTCGTCGAAATGCGGGAGCGCCGACGTACTGGAAGCGCTGGGCGCGCGGATCGACCTCGGGGGGGAACAAATAGCCCGGGTGATCGACGGCTGTGGCTTCTGCTTCCTCTTCGCGCAGCGCGTCCACCCGGCGATGCGGCATGTCGGTGGGCCGCGGCGCGAGATGGGCGTGCGGACCGTGTTCAACATCCTGGGGCCGCTTTCGAACCCGGCCGATCCGAAGCGGCAACTGGTCGGTGTGGGCAACCGCGCGCTCGGGCCGCTGGTCGCGCAGGCGCTCGCGCTGCGCGGAATCGAACGGGCGATGATCGTCCATTCGGAGGACGGGCTGGACGAGATCAGCCCGGCGGCGCCAACCCATGCGTGGATCGTGGGCGATGGCGCGGTGGCTGAGCGCGACCTCAGCCCGGAGGACTTCGGACTGCCTCGTCATGGGCTTGCCGCCGTGGCCGGGGGCGACGCCCAGCAGAACGCGGGCGACATCCTGGCAATCCTCGATGGCTCGGACGGCGCCAAGACCGACTTCGTCGTGATGAACGCCGCGGCGGCGCTCTGGGTGGCAGGGCGGGCCGAGGACTTCCCCGGGGGCGTGGCCCTGGCGCGGGAGGCGATCGCCTCCGGCAAGGCGCGAGACGTGCTCGACTTTTATGTCGCTTTAACTCGGGAGCCCACGGATGTCTGAGCCGACGATCCTCGACACCATCGTCGCCAAACGCAGGGAAGACGTGCGCGAGGCAATGGTTGCGGTGCCCGCGAGTGAACTCGAACAGCGGCTGGCAT
>CAUJEQ010000208.1 GCA_963169135.1 Chloroflexota bacterium | reverse complement strand
CGGTGCACGGTCTGCACCGTCCCCGGGGGATGGCCGCCGACGATGCGCGTGGCGCGGCTGCCGTTCACGAGCGAGCTCGACGGCAGGACGATGACCGAGCCCCCGGCGGCAGTCGAGGCGCCGACGGCGAAGGCTGCCTGCCCGCCCGTGCCGCTGAACAGGTTCGGGCCCTGCGTCTCCGAAGAGACGTTGCCGGTGAGGTCAACGGCCATGGCGTTGTTGACGGCGACGAAGTTCTCGATCTGGAGGAGCATGCGCAGGTCGTCGGTATGGGTGAAGTCGTAGAGCTCGTACGTGGGGTTGCCGTCGATGCGGGCGAGGTCTTCGGGTGGGACCTGGCCGAGGGCGCTGGCGACGACCTTGCCGACGTGGTGGGGCTTGTTCCGGCCGGTGATGACCCCCTTGTCGACCAGGTCGGGGACGCCGCCGGGGAGGAGCTCGGTGTGGACGCCGAGGTCGTGGCGCTCATCGAGGAACGCCGGGAGGGCGGCAGAAACGTCGCCAATGCCGAACTGGACCGTGCAGCCGTCGTAGACGATCTCGTTTGCGACGAGGGTGCAGATGACCTGGGCGGCGATTTCAGTCTCTTCGCTGCGGGGCGGGATGGGAGCCACCGCTGGCGGGAGTGTGTATTCGATGACGCGTTCGAAACGGGAGATGTGGATGCGGTTGCCGCCACCGGTACGAATGAAGTCAGGGTGGATTTCGCCGATGAGGGTGGAGGTGATGGAGGCGACGGTTGGGCCGAAGAAGACACCGCTACCGAAGGAGCACCAGCCTTCCTCGTCGGGAGGGGAGATGGGGATCATGGCGGCGTCGAAGCGGTCGATGCCTGCGGGCATGATGCCTTCGCGGAACTGGGCGACGGGGATGTAGTCCATGCGGCCTTCGCGGACGGCCGCGCGGTCGAGGGGGCTGGCGTAGGCGGTGATGATCGTGAAGTTCTCGATGTTTTCGGGGGTGTCCCACTTGTAGGGGGTGAGGAAGGAGATGATGGTCACGTCCTTGAGCTCGGGACCGCGGTGGGAAAGGGCGCCGCAGAGCTGGGGCGGGACGGAAGTCCAACCGCCGGCCCAGACAAGGTCGCCATCTTTGACGAGTGCGACGGCGTCTTCGGGCGAGACGAGCTTCTCAGCGACGCGGGCATGCCAGTCGGTGGCGGTGTGGGTCATCGGGGGCACCTCGATAGTGATAGATGGAAACGATGGGGACTATACAGAAGTGCGAAGTGCGAAGTGCGCCGAGGGTGACAAGCGCGGGACGTTGGCAGCTCAGCCGGCGGCGGAAAGGGCGGTATCGTCCCAGCCGGGGACGAACTTGCGCCATTCTTCCTGGGTGCCGAGGTAGGGGAAGAAGGTGTGGTAGATAGAGACGCGGGGCACGCCGGGCTCGTGGGTCATTGCCATGCGGGCTTCTTGGGGGGTGCGGCCGGCCTTGCGGTGGTTACAGGAACGGCAGGCAGCCACCAGGTTGTCCCAGGTGTGCGGGCCGCCGCGGTGGCGGGGGACGACATGATCGAGGGTGAGGTCTCGGGTGGCGCGGCCGCAGTAGACGCATTGCCAGCCATCACGGGCAAAGATCTCCTTGCGGGTGAGGCGGACCTTCGGCCGGGGGCGCTTGATCATGTGGACCAGGCGGATGACCGATGGGAGGACGAAGGTTGCCCGGGCGGTGTGGAACACGGAACGGGCGGACTCGATGACTTCGGCCTTGCCGCGGAGCACAAGGACGAGCGCGCGCCGCACGTTGCACACATTGAGCGGCTCGTAGTTCTGATTGAGCACGAGGACGGATGACGGATCCATACCCACGCCGCCTTTGCGTGATCCTAGCAAAGGCGAAAGCAGATGGGCAATTGCACGTTCTTAACGCGCGAACGCGTGTTATGCAGTGGTCACGCGGTGGACATCGACTCCACCGGGGACGTCGAGCCGGATGTGCAGGGGGTTGCCCGGCTCGTAGTCCTTCGACAGCGGGACGGTTACCTCGGTCCAGCGGCCCTCGGGGGCCTCGAAGCGGGCCGTGCCGAGGCTGACCAAAGCGCCTCCGTTGTCGTGCCACGCCTGCGCTTCGCCGCTGCCGTTGGCGAGCATGACCGTCGCGGAAGTGAGCCGGTCGTTGCTGACGAGATAGATGTCACCGACATCGGAGCAGCGGCGGTACTTGCGGTCCCCGGGGCCGGTCTTGAGGTCGTTCCAGCCCATCGCGGTGTGGGGAACGTCGTTCTCGCCGAAGACGACATTGGCGTGGCGCGGGGCCCTGTAGAAGGCCAGGTGGCCGCCGTCGTAGAGGCGGTCCGGGAAGTAGTAGCGGAAGGGCGTTTCAGTCTTGCGGGCGCGGACGAAGAGGTGAAAACGGTAGTTGCCCTTCGTGACGCGGGCAACGACGTTTTCGAGCAGCCAGCGGAAGGTGGCGCGCTTGCGGCCCTGGGGTGGGTAGATGTCGATGTCCTGGGCACGGTCGATGCTGTATCCGCAGCCTTCGAGGAGCTCCTTGAGCTCGGAAAGGGTGTACTCGCGGCTGTGGCGGGAGCCCTTGAGGGGGGCGCCAAGGTGGTAGGGATCGTAGATGTTGCGGCCAAGGAGGAAGTTGATGATGGAATCGGCGCGGCTTGCGTTGGGCGTCGACAGTACGAGCGCGCCGCCGGGCTTCAGCACGCGGTGGATCTCGGCAAGGGCGTGGACCGGGTTCTCGGTGAGATGCTCGATGACCTCGCACCAGGTGACCAAGTCGAAGGTGTTGTCGGGGTAGGGGAAGGTGTCCTGTTCGGCGTTGAAGCAGGTGCAGACGAAGTCGTGCTGCTCCTCGTATTCGGGGCTGGTGAGGGTCTGGCGGATTTCCGGACGGCCGTCGGAAGCGTAGCCGGTGAGCGAGAGGTCGTAGTTGCGGAACTTCTGGAGCATGAGGGTGATGTGGAACGGAGGGCTGCCGAGTTCGAGGAGGCGTCCGCGTTCTTTCGGGTTTGGCACAAAGCGGAGCAACTGGCGCCAGAGCGGCAGGCCGCCGTCGATCAGGACCTTGTGGACGACCTCGTTGCGGAAGTCCCAGCGGAAGCTCAGGAGGTACCGCGCGATCGAATCTTTGTCGCGTTCGCTAACCGGAGGAGGAGTCATGTCGCGGCATTGTGCCTTACCGGGGGCCAGTCGTTCAAAGCGGGGTCGGGTATGCTCGCGCGGTGGAGCCTGTCGCCGCCCTCAACCGCATCGCGTTTCTGCTCGAACGGGCGGACGAGCCCACGTACCGGGTGAAGGCGTTTCGGAACGCGGCGGGGGTTGTGCGGGAGCTGGGCGCGGGGGAACTCGAGCGGCGCGCGGCAGCCGGGACGTTGCAGGAACTGAAGGGCATCGGGGACGTGACGGCGAAGGTGATCGCGGAAGCGGCGGCGGGGGGAGTGCCGGGGTACCTGGTGCAACTCGAAGCAGAGGCGGCGAACGTGTGGCCACCAGGGGGCGGGCGGGTGTTACGCGCACTGCTGCGGGGCGACTGCCACGTCCACTCCGACTGGTCAGACGGTGGCAGTCCGATCCGGGAGATGGCGGAGGCGGCCATCGGGCCGGGGCACGAGTACATGGTGCTGACGGACCACTCGCCCCGGCTGAAGGTAGCGCGGGGGCTGACCGCGGAGCGGCTGCGCCGCCAGCTCGAGGTGGTGCGGGAGCTGAACGGAGAGCTGGCGCCGTTCCGGATCCTGACGGGGATCGAAGTGGATATCCTGGACGACGGTTCGCTGGACCAGGAAGCGGAGCTCCTGGCGGAGCTGGATGTGGTCGTCGCGAGCGTGCACAGCAAGCTGCGGATGCCCTCCGAGGAGATGACGCCACGGATGGTGATGGCGGTCGCCAACCCGAACGTGGACATCCTGGGGCACTGCACGGGGCGGTACATTTCGGGGAAGCAGCGCCCGGAGTCGGAATTCGACGCGGAGATCGTGTTCGAGGCTTGCCGGCAGTTCGGCGTGGCGGTCGAGATTAACTCGCGGGTGGAGCGGCTGGACCCGCCGCGGCGGCTGCTACGGCTGGCGGTGGATATGGGGTGCCTGTTCGCCATCGACAGCGACGCGCACGCACCGGGTCAGCTGGACTGGGTAGCGTACGGGTGCGCGCGGGCGGAGGAGTGCGGGGTGCCGGCGGAGCGGGTGGTGAATACGTGGGAGGTGGCGCAGTTGGTGGAGCGGAGAGAAGAAAGAGGAAGGAGAAAAGAGAAAAGTGGGTAGGCCGCTGGCGGGTCAGGGTGGAGTGGGGCCGGCGGGGATCGGCCAGTCGCCGGTAAGGACTATGGAGAACCTGGTTTCATCGAAGGCTTCCAGGGCGTCTGCGATGCGCAGTTGGCCCTCGCCATGAGCGATGATTAGCTGATCCGGTTGGTCCACGTTGCCGGTCGCGAACACGAGGCCCCGGCCATCGGCCGTTTCGCCGAGGAGCCTGGGAGCCGCATCAGGGTGGTCCGCCCAAAGCTGTGCCACGGCCGCAGCCCAACGAGGATCCTGGCCGGCTGCTATGGAGACTTGGAGTTGGCGGTTGGCCAGGGCGAGCCTGACTTCTTCGTCCGGCAGAATCGCAACCGAGCGAGTGGACAGTTCAACACGGAGCATCAGGGTTGGGTTCGGCGGGGGCGCGGAAGCCGAGAGAACGAGAGCCGAGCTGTCGGTCGTCCACCCCACCGGGAGAACACGATGGGCGCTGCCCACGCCGATGGCCCGGAGTTCATCGTCGACCCGCCAGAACTCGCCCGCGGTGCTGCCGATGAGCAGCTCGGCCGAACTGCGAAACGCGACGAAGCTTTGGCTGTCGGGTGACCAGGCACGACTGCTGACCGAGAGGACTGCTCCGTAATTGGCCTGGCTTGCCACCACGCTCCCGTCTGGCCTCAGAAGGGTGACCTGGTCGAGGCCAATTGCCACCGCCACCGAGCCATTGGGAGCCCAGGCCGCTTGAGCGAAGTCGCCGTCAACAAAGCGCCTGGTCCAGCCCTCCCGTGCAAAGACGACCATCCGTGAAGCGCCAGATGAAAGGTTCTCCTCCCGGGCCAGCAGGTGGTCGCCAGTTGGCGACCACACCGGGTCGTAGATGGACCAGCCCTCAGCAGCGCGAAGATCGCGGCGCGTGCCAGATGTGAGTTCTAACACGACAAGATGGCCATTGCTGGAGCTGGAAACGCGAGGGGCGTATGCCATCCAGGCCTGGCTGGCCGGAGCGGATTGGTAGAACGAGGCAAGGACCAGAAGGCCTGCCGCCACAACCGCCACGGCTCCCGCGATCACCGCGGCCCGAACCGCCCACTTCGTACCAGGGCCCGGTTCGCGCGGCATCTCCCACCGGGCGAGGGCTGCGCGGTCGTCGAGGCACGTCTTGGCGAGCATGTTCGCGACGTGGTACTTGACCGTGTTGATGGAGAGCCCGAGGCGGACGGCGATCTCTGCGTTGGTCGCGCCGGTGCGGACCTCTTCGAGCACGCGCTGCTCGGCGGGGGTCAAGGGTTCCGGGTGTCGTTTCCGCCCCATGGGAACAGCCTACCGCGCAGGAGACGCGATTTCCCCACCCGGCCCGGAGAGTTGGGCCAGTCGGCCACTGTGATGGGTGGGTTGGTGGTGGAGGATGCCAGCGGACTTGTCGAACAAGAGGTGGCGCAAATGGATCGCTGGAAAGTTGCCCGCCGGACCGGGGCGGCGTTCGGGATCACACTGGGAGTTGCGGGCTCGTATTCGCGCTGGTTCACGCCGTGGCAGCGGAATTGGGGTGCGACAGAGGAAGAACGGGCACGGGCTATGCCCGGCGATCCTCCCGGCGAGCAGCCCGCCTACTTCACAACACGCGCGATAACCGTGGATGCGCCGGCGGACGCGATCTACCCGTGGCTGGTGCAGATGGGCAAGGGCCGGGGCGGGCTGTACAGCTACGATTTCCTCGACCGGCTCTTCGGGTTCATCGATGCGCCGAGCTCGGAGGAAGTGCTACCGGAGTACCAGGACCTCAAGCCGGGAGACACCATCCCCCTCGGCCGAGGGGCGGACTTCCCGGTTCTCGACGTGAAGAGGGACGAGTATCTCCTCCTCGGTGGCGAGAGCCAGGGTACCCGCTGGACATGGTCGACAGCGTTGTATCCACAGGATGATGGGACGACGCGGCTGGTGACGCGCAACACCGGCGCCTGGGGAAGATCGTGGACGGGCCGGCTCATGTTGATCCCGATGGACCTGGCGGCGTTCATCATGGTGCGCCGCTGGCTCCAGGTGCTGAAGGGGCGGGCCGAGAACCTGCACCGGGAGGAGACGGCGGTCTCCCACTTCGAGACCGAGGAACTGGCCGCACCGCACTGACCAAATGAAAAGCGCCCCTCCGGATGGAGGGGCGCTTCCGTTGAGCTAATGCCAGGAAGGCTAGGCTTCGTCGTCCATGCCGCCGCCGAAGTCGCGACGCGGGGAGGGAGGAGGCGGGGGAGCGCCCCCTTCAGTGGGTTCGGTGCGACGGACCCAGCCGCGGCTGACGCCGCCAACCGGGGAGCTGCCACCGCGTCCGCCGGAGAAACCGCCATCGCGGCGCTGGCCTCCGCCAAAGCTACCGCCACTCCCACCGCCGGAACGGGGGCCACGGTCACCGCCGCCGCCACCGCCACCACTGCGCTGGAAGCCACGGTCGCCGCCGCCACTGCGCGGGCCACGGTCGCCGCCGCGATCACCACCGCGGTCGCCGCCGCCACTGCGCGGGCCACGGTCGCGACTACCGCCGCCGGGGCCGCTGCGGCCACGAGGGGCGCCGCCGCCGCTGCCCGGGGGCGGTGGCTCTTCGCCGAGGAGGACTGCGCGGCGGGAGAGGTTGATCCGGCCGAGGTTGTCGATTTCGGTGACCATGACGGTGACTTCATCACCGGGCTGGACTTCGTCCTCGACGGTCTCGACGTGGTCCTCACCGAGCTGGGAGATGTGGACGAGGCCTTCCTTGCCGGGAAGGATTTCGACGAAGACGCCGAAGTTGAGGAGGCGAGTCACCTTGCCGGTGTAAATCTCGCCGATCTTCACTTCCTTGGTGAGGCCCTCGATCATGCGGATGGCGGCCTGGGCGACGGCCTCGTTGGGCGAGCCAACGATGACGGTGCCGTCTTCCTGGATGTCGATGGTTGCGCCGCCGGACTCTTCCTGGATCTTGCGGACCATCTTGCCGCCGGGGCCGATGATGGTCCCGATCTGGTCCTGCTGGATCTGGATCTTGTACATCTTCGGGGCGAACTCGGACATCTCGGCGCGGGGTTCGGGGAGCACCTCGAGCATATGGTCGAGGATGAACTCGCGGGCGTCCTTCGCCTGGGCAAGGGCCCGGGTGAGGAGTTCGCGCGAGACGCCGCCGATCTTGATGTCCATCTGGAGGGCGGTAATGCCATCGCGGGTACCGGCGACCTTGAAGTCCATGTCGCCCATGAAGTCTTCCTGGCCGGCAATGTCGGTGAGGACCTTGTAGTTGCCGTCTTCGCCCATGATGAGGCCCATCGCGATGCCGGCGACGGGAGCGGTGATGGGAACACCAGCGTCCATGAGAGCGAGGGTGCTGCCGCAGACGCTGGCCATGGAGGTCGAGCCGTTGGAGGACATCACTTCACTCACGAGGCGGAGCGCATAGGGGAAGTCCTCGACCGGGGGGACGACGGGTTCGAGCGCGCGCTCGGCGAGGGCGCCGTGACCAATCTCGCGCCGGCCCGCGCCACGCATGGGGCGGGCTTCACCGACCGAGTAGGGCGGGAAGTTGTAGTGGTGCATGTAGCGCTTCGACTCATCGGGCGAAAGGGTGTCGAGCTTCTGGGACATGCTGAGGCCACCGAGAGTGGCGATGGTGAGCACCTGGGTCTCTCCCCGGGAGAAGAGGCCGCTGCCGTGGGTGCGGGGGAGTACGCCGACGTGGATATCGAGCGGGCGGACTTCGGTGACACCACGGCCGTCGGCGCGCTTTTCCTGTTCGAGGATCTGCTTGCGCATGGCTTTCTTGATGGTGTTGTAGAGCGCGTCGCTGATCTGGCCGGAGGAGAACTGTTCGCCAAATTTCTCCTGGAGCTCAGTGCGGACGGCCTTGTTGGCGTCGCTGCGCTCGGAGGCGGCCGTGGCAACGAGCTCGGGGATGCGGTCCTTGAGGTAGTCGCTGATGGCCGCCGCGGATTCGGCGTGCTCCTTCGCGGGAGTGTAGGCCTTCTTCACGGGGGCCGCTTCGGCCGCGATCTGCTCCTGGAGGGCGATAATGGCGCGGTTGGCCTCCATAGCGACTTCGATGGCCTGGAGGACGAGGTCTTCGGAGACCTGCTTGGCGCCCGCCTCGACCATCACGACTGCTTCCTTCGTGCCAGCGACGATGATATCGATATCGCCTGCTTCCGCCTGATCGAAGGTGGGGTTGATGATGAACTCGCCATCGATGCGGGTCACACGGACAGAGCTGACGGGCCCGTTGAAGGGGATGTCGCTGATTCCGAGGGCCGCGCTGGCGCCGATGGTGATGAGCGTATCGGGCTGGTGCTCGCGGTCGGCGGAGAGCGTCGTGGCAATGATCTGGATTTCGTTGCGGAAGCCCTTCGGGAAGAGGGGCCGGAGGGGGCGGTCGGTGAGGCGCATGGCGAGGATGCCATCGGTGCTGGCGCGGCCTTCGCGGCGGGGGAAGCCACCGGGAATCTTGCCGACGGCGTAGAGGCGCTCTTCGTAGTCAATGGTGAGGGGGAAGAAGTCGATGCCTTCGCGCGGGTCGGCCATACAGGCGGTGACGAGGACGACAGTATCGCCGAGGCGGACGGTGACGGCGCCGTTGGCCTGTTGGGCGAGGATGCCGTGTTGAATGGTGAGGGTCTTGCCCCCGACTTCAAGTTCGTAGGTACGTGGTTCGTTCATTCTCTTCGCTTGTTCTCTGTTTCCAGCGTTGCCCGGGTTCCCAGTTCTTTCTCAGGGAATGCGGGAGTTCCTCCGTCCGCGTTTCGTTGGGACGGTGGCAAAGGGGGAGAGTGGCTGCCGGGGAGGTTGCTGTGCGTCGCCGTGACGACAAAGGCCTCCGCTATTTGCGGAGGCCGAGCCGGGCGATTACTTCGCGGTACCGGTTTACGTCGCGGTTGTTGAGATAGCGGAGCTGACGCCGCCGCTGGCCAACAAGCTTGAGGAGGCCACGACGGGTGTGGTAGTCGTGCTTGTTCGCCTTCAGGTGCGTGGTGAGGTACTTGATGCGTTCCGTGAGGATCGCCACCTGGACCTCTGGGGAGCCGGTATCCGTCGCGTGGACGGCGTAGTCCCCTATCAATTCGGTTTTGCGCTCTTTAGTCAGCAACCTTCTCTTCGTTCTTCCTTTGCCTATCGTTGAACATCTGTAAACCTAGCACAGGGCATGG
>CAUJEQ010000207.1 GCA_963169135.1 Chloroflexota bacterium | reverse complement strand
CAACCCTGGTGGCAGAACGGGATGCCGCAATCCATGCAGCGGGCCGCCTGCTTCTTCAGGTGGCCAACCGGGAAGTCCTCGTACACCTCGAGCCAATCGTGGACGCGTTCTTCCACCGGGCGGCGGGTGGGCAATTCGCGGCTGAACTCCAGGAATCCCGTCGGTTTAGCCACGGGCCACCTCCGCCACCGGGGCAGGCATGGCGGCCAGGCGCTCGGTCTCGCGACGCCGCTCCTCGAGGACACGACGGTACTCTTTCGGCATCACCTTCACGAACTTCTTGGCCATTTCGGGCCAGTCTTTCAGGAGACGCGCCGCCACCGTGCTGGCCGTGTACTCCTGGTGCCTCTCCAGCAGCCCCTTCACCAGGTCCAGGTCCTCATGCTCATCCAGCGGCTCCAGCCCGACCATCTCCGGGTTGCAGCGGCTCGAAAAGTCGCCGTCCTCGTCCAGGACGTAGGCGATGCCGCCGCTCATACCGGCTCCGAAGTTCCGGCCGGTCTTCCCGATGATCACCGCGCGGCCGCCCGTCATGTACTCGCACCCATGGTCCCCGGTCCCTTCGACCACGCCAACCGCCCCGCTGTTGCGAACCATGAAGCGCTCGCCCGCAATCCCGCGGAAGAACGCCGCGCCGCTGGTGGCGCCATAGAGTGCCACGTTGCCGATGACGATGTTCTCCTCTGGGACGAAACCGTCGACGGTAGGCGGGTAGACGATGATCTTGCCTCCCGAGAGACCCTTTCCGACGTAGTCGTTGGTATCGCCCTCCAGGCGAAGGGTTATCCCGCTCGGGACAAACGCGCCGAAGCTTTGTCCAGCCGAACCGTGGAACTGGATGTCGATTGTGCCGTCTGGCAGTCCCGTTCCCCCGTAGCGCCGGGTCAACTCGCTTCCGAGCATGGTGCCGACCGTGCGGTTGACGTTGCGGACGGGGAGGTCGAGCGCGACCTTCTCGCCGCATTCCAGCGCGGGCGCGCACAGCCTCAGCAGTTCGTTGTCCAGCGCTCGCTCCAGCCCATGGTCCTGCTCCGCCACACGCCGCGTCGCAACCTCGGGCCCCACCTCTGGCCGGTAGAGGATTGCCGAGAGGTCGAGCCCCTGGGCTTTCCAGTGGTTCACCGCGCGGCGCGTGTCCAGCAAGTCGCTGCGGCCGATCATCTCTTCGAACGTCCTGAACCCAAGCTGGGCCATGTATTCGCGAACTTCCTCCGCGATGAAGCGGAAAAAGTTGACCACGTGCTCGGCCTTGCCGGCGAACTTCGCACGTAGCTCGGGGTTCTGCGTGGCGATACCCACGGGGCACGTGTCGAGGTGGCAGACACGCATCATGATGCAGCCCATCACGACCAGCGGGGCCGTTGCGAACCCGAACTCCTCCGCCCCCAGGAGCGCGCCGATGATCACATCCCGTCCGGTCTTCATCTGGCCGTCGACCTGGACGATGATCCGGTCGCGCAGCTTGTTCATCACGAGCGTTTGCTGCGTTTCGGCCAGGCCGAGTTCCCACGGGATACCCGCGTGCTTGAGCGATGTCAGCGGGCTCGCGCCCGTCCCGCCGTCGAAACCACTGATGAGCACGACATCGGACTTGGCCTTCGCGACGCCTGCCGCCACGGTCCCGACGCCGACCTCCGCAACGAGCTTCACGCTGATGCGGGCCCGAGGGTTGGAGTTCTTCAGGTCGTGGATGAGCTGGGCAAGGTCCTCGATCGAGTAGATGTCGTGGTGCGGCGGCGGGCTGATGAGGCCAACGCCCGGCGTTGCATGCCGAACCTCGGCGATCCAGGGGTAGACCTTCGCGCCAGGAAGCTGCCCGCCCTCCCCGGGCTTCGCGCCCTGGGCCATCTTGATTTGCAGCTCGTCCGAGTTCACCAGGTACTCGCTGGTGACGCCGAACCGGCCGGAGGCCACCTGCTTGATCGAGCTGCGGCGAAGGTCGCCGTTTTCATCGGGAATGAACCGCCTGCGGTCTTCTCCACCCTCGCCGGTGTTGCTGCGCCCGCCGATACGGTTCATGGCGATGGCGAGCGTTTCGTGGGCTTCGGCGCTGATCGAGCCGTAGGACATCGCCCCGGTCGCGAACCGCCGGAACAGGCTCTCGGCAGCCTCGACTTCCTCGATGGGCACCGGCTGCCTGTCGGACTTGAGTTCGAACAGCCCGCGCAGCGTCGCCATCCGTTCGCTCTGCTCGTCAACGAGCCGGGTGTACTCGCGGAAGATCTTGAATTGCCCGGTCCGGGTCGCATGTTGGAGCTTGAACACGGTATCCGGGTTGAAGAGGTGGTGCTCTCCGTCGCGGCGCCATTGGTACTGCCCGCCCCACTGGAGTTCGCGCAGGCCCCCATCCCGGGGCGGGAACGCCCGCTGGTGATGCGAGAGCGCCTCCACCGCGACCTCGTCGACGCCGACGCCGCCGATGCGCGACACAGTCTTGGTGAAGTACCGGTCGATGAACTCCTCGGCGAGGCCTATGGCCTCGAAGATCTGCGCGCCCCGGTAGCTATGGATGGTGGAGATGCCCATCTTCGACATCACCTTCACCACGCCCTTCTTAATTGCCTTCAGGTAGTGGTGGTGGAGGTCCTCGACGCCAATCTCGGGGTTGATGTAACCGTCCATCTGGACCTGATCGAGGGAGTCGAGGGCGAGGTAGGGGTTCACCGCGCCCGCTCCGTAGCCGATCAGCAGCGCGAAGTGGTGGACCTCCCGCGCGTCGCCGGTTTCGACCACGAGCCCGACCTGTGTGCGCGTTTTTTCGCGGACCAGGTGGTTGTGGAGACCGGCGACTGCCAGCAGCGAGGGAATCGGCGCATGCTCGGCATCCACGCCGCGGTCCGAGAGGATGAGGATCTTCGCGCCGCCGGCTATCGCCTCGTCGGCCTGCTCGAAGATGTGGTCCAACGCAGGGGCAAGTCCCGCAGGACCGGCCTTTGCCGGAAACAGCATCGGGAGAACTGTCGCCCCGAGCGCATGCTCCTTGAGCGACTTCAACTTCGACAGCTGCTCGTTGTCGATGAACGGGTTGTCCAGGCTGACCAGGTGCGAACTCTCGGGGGTCGGGTGCAGGAGGTTCCCCTCCGGACCAATGACCGTCTTCACCGAGGTCACCAGCTCTTCGCGGATCGCATCGAGCGGCGGGTTCGTCACCTGGGCGAACAGCTGCTGGAAGTAGTTATACAGTGGCTGCGCGCGGATCGAGAGCACGGCCAGCGGCGTGTCGGTGCCCATCGAGCCGATGGCTTCCTCACCGTTTTGGGCCATCGGGCCGAGGATGTACTTCAGATCTTCGATGGTGTACCCGAAGGCCATTTGCTGCTGGAGCAAGACCTCCGGCGCAGGCGGCTGCGGGGCTTCCACCTCGGGGATGTCTTCGATGGGGAGCAGGTTCGCTTTGAGCCACTCCTCGTATGGATGCTCAGTGGCGAGCCTCATTTTGAGCTCGGTGTCGTCGATGATGCGCCCTTCCTCGAGGCTCACCAGGAACATCTTGCCCGGTTGGAGCCGTCCCTTGTGCAGGACACGCTCCGGGTCAATAGGAAGGACACCGACCTCGGACGCCATCACGACCAGGTCGTCCTTCGTCACGTAGTAGCGCGAAGGGCGTAGCCCGTTGCGGTCGAGGACGGCCCCGATGTTCTTGCCATCGGTGAAGGCAACCGAAGCGGGGCCGTCCCAGGGTTCCATCAGACAGCTGTGGTACTCGTAGAACGCGCGCTTCTCCGGTGGCATAGACTCGTGCGCCTGCCATGCCTCGGGGATCAGCATCATCATCGCGTGGGAGAGCGGGCGGCCCGCGAGCACCAGCAGCTCAAGCGCCTCGTCCAGGCTGGCGGTGTCGCTCCCGTGCTCGTTGATGACCGGCAAGATCTTGTGGATGTCGTCGAAGAGCGGCGATTCGAACAGCGCCTCGCGGGCGGCCATCCAGTTGCGGTTGCCGCGGAGCGTATTGATCTCGCCGTTGTGCGCGATCATCCGGTAAGGGTGGGCCAGTTCCCAGCTCGGGAAGGTGTTCGTGCTGAAGCGCGAATGGAACATCGCCAGCGCGCTGATCATGTGGCGGTTGCTCAGGTCCGGGTAGTACCCCCGAAGCTGCATCGCGGTCAGCATTCCCTTGTACACCAGCGTCCGGCAGGAAAGGCTCGAGAAGTAGAACCATTCGGCATCGCGAATGCCCCAGCGGTCGAGAGCCTTCTCGAACCGCTTGCGGATGACATACAGCTTTCGCTCAAAGTCGTCGTCGCTCCCGACCCGCGAACCACGGCCGACGAAGACCTGGTAGACAGCCGGCTCAGCCGCGAGGGCCGTCGCGCCAAGCATTGCGTTGTCGGTCGGAACTTCCCTCCAGCCCAGGAGGTGCTGGCCCTCTTCTTCCACGATGGCCGTGAAAAGTGCCATTGCCTGGGTGCGGCCACGCTCGCCCCGCGAGGAGAAGAAGAGGCCGGCCCCGTAGTGGCCGGCCTCTGGCAGCTTGATCCCAAGCTGGGCACACTCGCGCCGCAGGAACTCATGCGGCATTTGCAGGAGGATGCCCGCTCCATCTCCCGTGTTTGGCTCGCTGCCCGACGCGCCGCGGTGGTACAGGTTTTCCAGCGCCGTCAGACCGTCCTCGACCACCTGGTGGGAGCGGTGGCCCTTCAGGTGGACAACGAACCCTACGCCGCAACTGTCGCGCTCGAACTCCGGGCGGTATAGCCCTTGAGCGGACGGCTTTCCTGGCTGGCTCATCGTCCTCTTCCCCCAAATCGCAGTGTCAGACACCCTCCGTTTCGCGAATGCCATGGCCCCCGCGGTGACGGCGGATTCGCCGCCCACGATTGTGAAAACATTCGCAAAGTCAGGCGAACAGTTGGGTGAGCTTGCAGTATAGCAGCGCTGTCAACCACTCCGTCGACCCCACCACTCCCACCTTCACCCGTGCCCGGTGCCTATCCATTCCCACGCGCCGCGTATACTGGCCTCAGCTTCTCACCGGCAGGCACGCGATGACAGAGTCCTACTGGACACCGGAAACCCTCGAAGAGATGGTCAGCGCTCGCTCGAAAATCCTTGGCCCGGCCGTCTGGGCCGCAGCCACACCCGATCCGCGCCAACTCATCTCCTTCGCCGGTGGTCTCCCCGACATCCCCTCGTTGCCGGGCGAACAGCTTCTTCGCGCCGCCCGCACCGTCATCGACCGCGAACAGAAGGAAGCGTTGGAGTACGGCGGGACCTACGGCCCGGCACCGCTCCGCGACGCCATCGCTGAACGTTCAACACGCATCGAAGGCGTCCCGGTGACGCGCGACAACGTCATCATCGCGAGCGGATCGGCACATGCCATCGGCATGGTCTGCGAAACCCTGCTCGACGCTGGCGATTACGTCATGGTCGAAAGCCCGAACTTCCCCGGGAGCATGCGCACCATCCGCTCCTTCGGCGCGCACCAGGTGGCGATTCCGATGGACGAACACGGCATGCGCACCGAAGTCCTGGCCACCGAACTCCAGAAGCTCGCCGACCAGGGGAAACGCGCCAAGTTCATCTACTGCATCCCCACGCACCAGAACCCGGCAGGCTGCACGCTCTCGCTCGAACGCCGTCACGAACTGCTCGAACTCGCGCGGAAGTACCAGACGTTCGTCCTCGAAGACGACGCCTACGGCGAACTCTGGTTTGAGACGCCCCCGCCTCCGTCCCTGTTCGCATTGAGCAATGCCGACCATGGCATCAAGGTCTCGAGCTTCTCCAAGATCATCGCCACCGGCCTGCGCATGGGCTGGATTCTGGGCCCGCCGGCGCTCGTCTCGCGCATCGCCGCGTTACGCTACGACATGGGCAGCAGCCCCTTCCTCGGCCGCGTCATCGCCGAGATGATCCGGAACGGCGACCTTGATCGGCACATCGAGGGCCTCCGCCGCACCTACTTGCGCAAGCTCGAACGCGTCGAAGATGCGCTGGTCCGCTATTGCGCCGACTACATCACCTACGTGCGCCCGCTGGGCGGCTTCTTCCTCTGGCTCCAGCTCCGCCCGGGGATGAGTTCGCGCGATGTGCAGATGGCCGCCAACGAGCGGGGGGTCATCGTGGGCCAGGGTCCGCAGTTCTTCGCCGATGGCCAGGCAACCAACCACTTACGGCTCGCTTTCAGTTATGTCGCAATGGAAGACATCGAGGAAGGCATCCACCGCCTCGGTGAAGCGATGGCCGAGGTCGCAGCGCGCTCCGCAGCGAAGTAAGGCTACGGTCGCGCCGCCCGTTCGAATCCGAAAGCACGGGCGATAGCTTCGGCAGCTGCCTCCGGCTCCATTTCGGTCGTATCGAGGCGCAGGTAGGGATCGGGGAACGGCAGCGCGCCGCCAGATTCGAAGCTGTACTTCGCGTCGATTTCGCGGAGCCACGCCGGTGTGCTTGCCTCGTCGCTCCGAGCCTTCATCGCGCGCCGTGATGCCATACCGTTTCGCTCCGCCCGTACCTCAAGCGGCGCCACCAGCTCGACGAAGTACACCGCACCCCCGGCCTTCAGCAGGGTCTCGCGGTACCGGCCAATCGGCGCTCCCTCGCCCGGCTCGCTGAACGCCCAGACGTAGGTGAAAACCAGGTCCACACCGCTCGCCGCCGCTTCCTCAACCACACGCTGCCGGAATTCGCCGACCAGGCGTTGAAATGACGGTGTGCCCCAATCGAAGACCGCCGCTACTGCGTCCAGCGATACGTGGTTGTGGAACAGCCGGAACCCGTAGCCCTCGGCGAGCGCCTTGCCGACCGTGGCCTTCCCCACCGCCGGCGCTCCGATGATGACAACCAGCCGCATGCCCCAAGCATACCGCGCCAACCGAACGACACCGGCGCGGCGCCTGCGTAGAATCCGCCCCCTGGAGGGATGCCCATGCACAACGTCGCCATCGGGAACGTCGAGATCACCGCACTTTTCGACGCCCCAATCCTCATGGACCCGCGCCAGTTCATGCCGCAGCACGCTGACGCGTTCCTTTCCGAGTTCGGACACCTGGCCGACGAGCGCGGTCTGATGCAGATGGCCGTGACCTGCTACCTCGTCCGCTCCAACGGGAAAAACTACCTGGTCGATACCGGGCTGGGACCCCGAAAACGGCCCGGGTTTCCCAACGGGAACCTCGACGTCGCACTCCGCGATGCAGGGCTCACCCCCGCCGATATCGACGCGGTCGTGAACACCCATCTCCATATCGACCACGTTGGCTGGAACACGTTCGACCGGGACGATGGCACGAGAGAGGTGTTCTTTCCCAACGCCCGGTTCTTCATCCAGCAGACAGAGTGGGACTTCTGGATGACACCCGAGCGCCTCGCCGCACCGGCAAACGCCCACCTGATCGAGTGCGTCGAGCCCCTGCGCGACAGCGGCCGCGTCAACCTCGTCGGCAGCGAACATGCCATCGACGAACAGCTAACCTGCGTGCCCACACCGGGACATACGCCCGGCCACGTTGCCGTCGGCATCATGTCAGCCGGCGAACGGGCGGTGATCATCGGCGACGCCTCGCACCACCCGGCCCAACTCCTCCACCCGGACTGGTCGCCCGCCTTCGACATCGACCCCGTGCAGTCGGCCACGACCCGCGACAGACTGTTCGACTGGGCGATCGAGGAACAGCGGACATGGCTTGCAGGCCACTGGGAACACCCCGGTCTCGGCCGCCTGGTCCGGCTCGACGGAAAGCGGGTCTTCCAGGCGTTGTAAGGCGCCGTCCATCCGGGCAGCCCGGCGACGTATACTCGCTCCTCTACTCACCGGAGATGGCTCATGTCGATCGAGATTCGCTCCTGCCGCGACGCGGAGGAGATGCAGCGCTACCGCGAAATCGTCAGCTACGTCTTTGCTTCTACCGAAGGCGTCGACGACGAGGTCGCGAACACGCTTCCTGAATGGACCACCTGCGCCTGGGTCGACGGCACGATGGCGGCCACACTTGGCGCGTTTCCGTTCACCATGCGACTGAACGGCACGCCGGTGCCAGTCGGGGGCGTCACCGCCGTCGGTACCTTGCCCGGGTATCGGCGCCAGGGGCTCTTGCGCTCGATCATGGCCCAGGCACTGTCGACCATGCGGGAGCGGGAACAGCCGCTGGCAATCCTCTGGGCGAGCATGGGCGCTATCTACCAGCGCTTCGGTTACGGATTGGCTTCCTCGTCGGTGCAGTATTCCTTTGACCCGCGATTTGCCGGCTTCCGCGACGATGTGGCAGTGCCGGGACGGGTCGAACTGCACCGGAGCATCGATGAAGCCCTGCCGCTGATGAAGCAGGTCTACATCCAGTGGGCGACCCCGCGGAACCTCTGCCTCCACCGGTCGACGCCCCTTTGGCGCGCCAGCACCCTCCGTCCGCGCAAGAAGGACGCCCCTGTGTACTGCGCGGTCTACCGCGACGCCGCGGGCGAGCCGCGCGGCCACGCCGTCTACACCACGGAAGAGAAGCCGGGGACGGAACCGGGTCCTGACCAGGTGCTGACCGTCCAGGACTTCATCGCCCTCGACCCGGAAGCCCGCCGGGGATTGTGGGACTACATCCGCCGTCACGACCTGGTCCGGCGCGTGGAGATGCCCGGTTCGGAGGACGACCCCGTCCCGAGCCTGCTACTCGAACCGCGGATGCTGAACGCGCGACTCGGCGACGCCATCTGGATGCGCGTCGTCGATGTGGAACGCGCCCTGCCGCGAAGACCTTACGGGACGAGGGGCGAGCTAACGATTTCCGTCGAAGGCGACGGGATGTGCCCCTGGAACAACGGGACCTTCCTGCTGGAGACCGATGGTCCGACGGGCGTCGTGACCCGTTTGGAGCGCCCCGCCGACATCACCGTCTCGCCGAACGTGCTGGCGTCGTTGTTGGCGGGCCACCGCAGCGCGACCTACTTCCAACGGGCGGGACTGCTCCAGGGGCGCGATGAGCACGCCCTGCGCACCGCGGACGCCCTCTTTCGCAGCGAGCACGCGCCGCACTGCCCCAACGGGTTCTGAGTTGCCCCCGGGCAGCCTCAGTCGGCATCTGTCTGCGGCGGCAAGTAGGTGTCCGTCTCGTACGAATGCACGACAGCGGCCACATGCATGCTCATGTGGGCCAGCACTGACCCGGCTGGATTGACCGTTGCGATCGCCGGGACAGAGATGACCGCGTTGCCAAACTCTGGCGCGCCGACTCCGTCCTCGCGGAACTGCTCGTACCCCAGGTGATAGCTGGCCGTGATTGCCGCGACCAGGACCATGCTCGTAAGAGCGAAGGTGAGGCGGCGAGTCCACGTGCCCAGCCGTTGCCCGTGCAGCGCGAACGCGACCGCAACCGGAAATGCCGTGAGCAGCAACGCATCAACTGCCCCGTACACCGCGCCCCGCCAAAACATCTCGAACCACAGGTACGCCCCACCGGGCCGCGCGGTCGAGTCGTCTCGGGTCAGGACCGCCTGGACGACGAACGCCGCTGCCAGCAGCCCGAACCCGAGGCTGAGCTTCCAGCGCCGCGTGAACAACTCGACCATGTTCACGCCCGTTGCCGACACGTAGGCACCGAGGAACCCGCCCGCAAGGGCGAAATACACCAGGTAGTAGAGGTCGTGGTGGATGTCCAGCAGGCTTGTGAACACGAACGGGATGAGGAAGCCGACAACCACTCCTCCCCCATACCAGATCAGGTGCTTCGAGATGCTCCGCTGTTCCGCCACCGGGGCCGCTGCTGGCCAGTGTGCCGTATGCATGTTCACCTCCAGGTGCGCAATGTCCACTCAATCTAGAAGCGCATCTGCCGACCAGGCACGGCCGACCGGCCCTACTTCCGAGGACCCTCGGGCGCGACCATCAGCCTTCCGCTCAGCACCCAGGAGGCCCCGAGAACGGCGGTTGATTTACACTTCTCGCTAGACCACAGCCGGAGAGCGTGCCATGCAAATCACCCCCGACCTCAACGACATCCTCCCGTTCACGGCTATCGAGCACACGCTTGCCAACGGGCTCCGGGTCATCGCCCTGAGCACCGGCTACCCGAACCTGGTTTCAATCCAAATTCCCGTCCAGACGGGCTCCCGCAATGAGGTCGAGCCCGGTAAGTCGGGCTTCGCCCACTTCTTCGAACACATGATGTTCCGCGGCACCGAGCGCTACCCGGCCGATGTCTACCAGGAGATCGTCACCCGCTCGGGCGCCCGCCAGAATGCCTACACGACAGACGACTACACGAACTACCACCTGACCTTCGCGAAGGACGACCTGGAGACCATCCTCGAGCTCGAGGCCGACCGGTTCATGAACCTTGCCTACAGCGAAGCTGACTTCAAGACCGAGGCCCGGGCGGTCCTCGGCGAGTACAACAAGAGCGCCGCCGACCCATTGACCAAGCTCATCGAGGTGCAGCGCGACCACGCCTTCACCACCCACACCTACAAGCACACCACCATGGGTTTCATCGCCGACATCGAGGACATGCCCAACCAGTTCGAATACTCGAAGGTCTTCTTCCAGCGCTGGTACCGGCCCGGCTACACCACGGTCATCGTAGCGGGTGACATCGACCCGGCGGCCACGGTCGCGCTGGTCGACAAGCACTGGGGCCCGTGGCAGGCGGGCGCGCCCGCGCGCGTCGAGATCCCCGAGGAGCCACCGCACTCGGCGCCCACGGTCGTGCATCACCGATGGGCCACGCAGACCCTTCCCTGGGTGACCGTCGGATTTCACGGCCCGGCCTTTTCCGCCACCGTGAAGGACTACGCCGCACTCGACGTGCTCCTGGACCTCCACTTCGGCGAGACCTCTGACCTGTACCGCCGCCTGGTCGAAAAGGAGCAGGTCGTCGACCAGCTCTTCCCGTACCTGCCTTCGCAGCAGGATCCCGGCCTCGCTACGGTCTTCGCCCGCGTGAAGCGCTTCGAAGATGCGCAGTACGTGCGCGACGCCATCGCCGGCACATTCGCGGCGGCCCGGCGCGAGCCCGTCACCGCAAAGCGGCTTGCCGAGGCCAAATCGCACAACCGCTACGCGTTCGCACGCACGCTCGACAACTCTGAGTCGATCGCCTCGACACTGGCCCGGTTCGTCCGCTTCGAGCGTTCGTACGCGACGCTCAACCAGCTGTTCCGGACCATCGCCTCCCTCGAAATCGCCGACCTCGATGCGATCGCCGGGCGTTACCTCACCGACGCGAACATGGTCGTCGCCCTGCTTTCGCACGAAGAGCCACCCGCGGGTCTGTTGGCCGCTCCGGGTATCGAGGCGGCGCCGTCGGCCAGTGCCGGCGAGGTGCGGACCATCGCCCTCTCGTCGCCGTCGTCGCTGGTCCGCGTCAAGCTCTTGTTCGAAACAGGGTCGGCATCCGATCCCGCCGGCAAGGAAGGGCTCGCGGCCCTGGCCGCCTCGATGATCACCGAGGCCGGCAGCGCGGACATGGCGTACGACGAGATCACGCGCGGGCTCTTCCCGCTCGCGGCCTCGTTCGCTGCACAGGTTGACCGCGAGATGACGACCTTCACGGGCGTGGCTCACCTCGACACGCTCGACCAGTTCCTTGGCATCGCGCTCCCGCAGCTCACCCGGCCCGGCTTCCGCGAGGAAGACTTCCAGCGGCTAAAGGCGCTCCACCTGAACGAACTGGTCCAGGACCTGCGTTCGAACAACGAGGAGGAGTTGGGGAAGGAACGCCTGCAGGAACTCCTGTTCGCCGGTACACCATATGGCCACGCCGTCCTCGGCACTGTTGCCGGCCTGGAGGCGATCACGCTCGACGACGTCAGGGAGTTCGTGGCGGGCCAGTACACCCGCGCGAACCTCGTCCTCGGGACCGCGGGCAACCTCCCGGAAAACGGTCTCGCGGCCATCAAGCGCGCGGTTGCCGTCCTCCCGGAGGGCACGAAAAAGCCCGGGAAGGCGATCACCCCGCGGGAGGTCGCCGGACTCAACATCGAAATCGTGAAGAAGGAGACTCGCTCGGTGGCGGTCTCGTTCGGGCATCCGATCGAGGTCCGGCGCGGCCACCCGGACTTTGTTGCGCTCTGGCTGGCGCGCGCGTGGCTGGGCGAGCACCGCGCCTCGAACGGCCGCCTCTACCACCGTATCCGCGAAGTCCGTGGGATGAACTACGGCGACTATGCCTACATCGAGGCCTTCCCGCGCGGCATGTACCAGTTCTTCCCCGACGCGAACCTCGGGAGGCGCGCGCAGATCTTCGAAGTCTGGCTGCGGCCACTGCGGCCGGAACAGGCTGTTTTCGCGCTGAAGTTAGCCCTGCACGAACTCAGAAACCTCGTGCAGGACGGGATCTCGGAGGAGGACTTCGAGACCACGCGCGAGTACCTGGCGAAGAACGTCTTCGTCATGACCAAGACCCAGGACCAGCAGCTCGGCTATGCGCTCGATAGCGACTGGTACGGGACACCCGAGTTCACGAAGTACGTCCGCGACGAGCTCGGGAAGCTCACCGCCGAGCGCGTCAACGATGTGGTCCGCCGCCATCTGTCGTGGCACAACCTCCAGGTAGTGATGATCGCGTCCGATGCAAAAGGACTGCGCGACGAACTGCTCTCGAGCGAGCCGTCCGCAATTGCCTACGACGGCGACAAGCCTGCCGAATTGCTCGCGGAGGACCGCATCGTCGGCGCGTACGACCTTGGCCTGACGCCTGAACGCATCCGGGTGACCAGGGTTGAGGACGTGTTCGCCTCGTAAGGTCTCCGGCGTCCGGCCGGGTGCCTCCGGAAGGCGATTGCCGCAACAGCGCAGGCACCGTCTCACCGGCGCCAGCCCACACGAGATCAGGAAGACCGGAGAACTATGGGTGCCGAATCTGCTGTACGCGCTACCGCAGTTGCTCTGCCAGCTCTTCGGGTGTCCGGGCAGGCATCTTGCAGGTCATGTCCTCGCAGACGTAAGCGAGCGCCTCGCCGGTGGGCTCGCGCCCCTCGAAGATCGGGAGCTCTTCGCCATCCCCGGTCGGCGCGATGACCGTCCAGGGGAAGAACCAGCCGGCGACCACGCGCTCCAGCGGCCGGCGTTCCACAACATCGCCGACGATCGCGATCTCGCGGTGGGGCGATAGGGCGAACTCCATCCCCTGCAGGATCGTGCCGAACCCGGTCACCGCCTGGAGTAGGTGGTCCGCGACGTTTGCGACGACCTCATCCACGATGTGCTCCCACGCGGCCGGGCCGTAGTAACGTCCCATCCAGAGCGCGAACAGCGCCGCAGCACCGTTGCCCGAAGGCGTCGCCGCATCGAAAAACGGCTTCTGCCGCACGATGAGCGTCTCACCGTCCGTCGGCGTTTCGTAGAACCCACCGCGCGCCGCGTCGCGAAACCGCTTGAGGATGTTATCGAGCAGGTCCCGAGCCCATTCCAGGTGGTCGATGTCACCAGTGAGCTTGTACAGCTCGACCAGCCCCAATCCCACATAGGCGTAGTCCTCGAGCATCCCATCGACGCGGGCCAGTCCCTGCTTCCATGTGTGCAGCAGGCGCCCATCTTTCCAGCACGATTCCCGCAGGAAGGCGGCCAACCGGGCGGCTGCGAGCCCATACTCGGGCTCGTCCAGCACCCGTGCCGCCTCGGCGAAGGCTGCCAGCGCCAGCCCGTTCCACGAAGTGAGCACCTTGTCGTCGAGCCCAGGCCGCACGCGCTTCTCCCGCTCAACCAGTAACCGTGCCTGGATGGCGTCGATGCGCTCCAGGAGCGTCGCCTCGTCCATCTGGAAGCGTGCCAGTATCTCCGGCAGGTCCGGACGGGCGCTGAGCACGTTCCGGCGTGTCAGTTCGGGATGGTGCGGGTCATGGAAGTTTCCTGCTTCGCTGACCCCGTACCAGGCCATGGCGAGGTCAGCCTCATCGCCCAGTGCCTCGCGCAACTGCTCCGTCGTCCACACGTAGTACTTGCCTTCGATGCCCTCGCTGTCGGCGTCCAGCGCGGCGTGGAAGCCCCCCGCCGGGTCCTGCATCTCGCGCAGGACAAAGTCGAGCGTTTCCCGGGCGATGCGGGCGAGTCCTTCGTCGCCGGTGACCTGGTAGGCGTGGAGGTACAGCCGTGCCAGCTGCGCGTTGTCGTAGAGCATCTTCTCGAAGTGGGGCACCATCCAGCGCTCATCGACGCTGTACCGGGCAAAGCCGCCCCCGAGCTGGTCGTACATTCCGCCAGTCGCCATGGCCCGGAGCGTGTGGAGCACCATCTCCAGAGCGGCCTGGCCCGTTTCCGTCGCGCTCCCATCCCGGTAGTGCACCGCCAGGAGGAATTCGAGGTTCGAAGGACTCGGGAACTTGGGCGCAGTGCCGATGCCGCCCCAGGTGGTGTCGTAGTTCTCTGCGATGCGCTCCACCGCCGCATTCGTGGTTTCGTGCGACAGGCTGGCTCCCGGCCCGGCAACTCGTGCCGACGCCTTCTGCAGGTGTTCTGTGAGGCTCTGCGCCGATTCGAGCACCTTCTCCCGTTCCTGCGTCCACTTCTCGTGCAGGAAGTGGAGGAGGCGCGGGAACCCGGGCCGCCCGTGTCCGTCCTGCGGTGGGAAATACGTGCCGGCATAGAACGGCCGGCCGTCGGGCGCCAGGAACACCGTCATCGGCCAGCCGCCCGAGCCGCTCAGCGCCTGCACGGCGGTCATGTACACGCTGTCGACGTCCGGCCGCTCCTCGCGGTCGACCTTGATATTCACGAAGTGACGGTTCATCAACTCGGCGGTCGCCGGGTCCTCGAACGACTCGTGGGCCATGACGTGGCACCAATGACAAGAGCTGTAGCCGACGGAGAGCAGGATCGGCTTGTCCTCGGCCCTGGCCTTCGCGAACGCTTCTTCGCCCCAGGGATACCAGTCCACCGGGTTGTCGGCGTGCTGGAGGAGGTAGGGGCTGGATTCGTCGGCAAGGCGATTGGGCATGGGATCGAGCGTACAACACGGAATCCGGAGGGGATTGCGCAGCGAACATGCGTTCTGATAGGGTGCGCGTCCATGAACAGAGACGCGATCAACGAACTTTTCGACTATACCGGCTGGGCCTGGGAGCGGATCGCCCGCACCATCGATGAACGCCTCGCGGATGTCTACGCGAAGCCGATGGAAGGCTCTGGTTGGCCATCCATCGCCGCCTGTCTCTCCCACTCGATCTCGGCCTACGACGGCTGGCTCAACGGGGAGTGGGGCCAGATCCGCGCCGGCGAGTTGAGCTACCCGGCCGAGTGGCCGAAGCCTGTCGATGACTGGCCCGCGATGAAGGCCTACCACGAGCGCCTCCGCGAGGCCTTCCGCCAGGTCCTGGGCGTGCCCGACGAGGTGCTCTACCAGAAGCTCACCATCAACGACGGTTTCGGCCCCGAACAGATGAGCCGCGCCGATATCCTGGCAAACCTCGTCATCCATGAACGCGGCCACCACGGCGACCTCAACACGCTCTTTCACCTGCACGGCGCGAAGAGCTACTACATCGACTACCGCTTCTTCCGGACGCTGCCCGACCGGTTCGTGTTGGACGAAGAAGACAATTAGCCGCAGAGATGGATCGGCAGCTCTCCCCTTGGAGCCGGCCAGGGGTAACGTGCAGTGCCGTGTTCTGGCCTAGAATGCCGCCCATGCCTGCAGATATTGTCATTCGCAACGCCCGCGTCATCGATGGTTCCGGTTCGGCTCCCTTCGAAGCCGATGTCGAGGTGAAGGACGGGCGCATCGCGCTCGTGGGCACCGCGGGCGCCGGCGCGAGAGAGATAGACGCGAAGGGCCAGGTGGTCTGTCCCGGTTTCATCGATACCCATTCGCACGACGACGGCGCCTTCCTCCGCCACCCGGACATGGCGTTCAAGCTCGCCCAGGGCGTCACAACGGACATCAGCGGCAATTGCGGCTTCAGCACCATCCCCAACGAACCCGGGCGCGATTACATGCCTGGCGACATCTCCGGCCCGGGCGCGGAATGGACCGACCTCGACTCTTACTTCGAGGCGTGCGCGGCGAAAAGACCCGCGATCAACAACGCCATGCTCGTCGGTCACAACCGGGTCCGGGCGCACGTGGTGGGCCTCGAAAAGCGCGCCGCCACCGCCGACGAAGTCGCCGGGATGCGTGGCCACGTCGTCCGGGCGATGGAACAGGGAGCAGTGGGTTTCTCGACCGGGCTGATCTACGAACCCGGCCGCTACAGCACCACCGACGAGGTGGTCGCGCTCGCGAGCGAGTGCACGGCCTACGCTGGCATCTACGCGACCCACATGCGCAACGAGGGCGACAAACTGCTCGAAGCCGTAGCGGAGGCGATGCATATCGCCCGCGAGGCCCAGATCCCGCTGCACATCTCGCACCACAAGTCGGCCGGGCGGCGCAACTGGGGCCGCGTCAAGGACTCTCTCGCGATGGTCGACGCGGCGAACGCCGAGGGCATGGACATCACCCTCGATGTCTACCCCTACACAGCCGGCAGCGGGCCGATGTGGCAGTACGTGAACCTGGACAACATCGACAGCGAGTGGGCCATGGGCGTGATGATCGCCAGTTGCCCCGACTACCGTGAGTTCGAAGGCCGCATGGTGCCCGACATCGCGAGGGACCGCGGCTGGACTGTCGAGGACGCAGTGCGCGAGATCGTCACCAGCCCGCAGGGGCGGCAGGTGATCTGCATCCACTTCATCATCGATGAGGCCGACATTGAGACGAACCTGCGCCACCCGAAGATGCTGATCGGCTCGGACGGCATCCCGCAGCTGCGGGGGATGCCCCACCCGCGCCTCTTCGGGACGATGCCCCGCGTGCTCGCGCGTTATGTCCGCGAGCGTCACGTACTCTCGCTCGAAGAGGCCATCCGCAGGATGACGAGTGCCTCGTGCGAGCGGTTCGGACTGGTGGACCGGGGGCTCGTGAATGAGGGTTACTGGGCCGATCTCGTGCTCTTCGACCCGGAAACCGTGCAGGACCTGGCGACCTATGAAGACCCGAAGCAAGAACCAGCCGGCATCTCGCTGGTGATGGTCAACGGACAGGTCGCCTGCGAAGAGGGCAAGCACACCGGCGTAGGCTCCGGCCGTGCGCTGCGCTTCAAGCGGTGAAGTCACCACGAGGCCCGTCTGCGTTTCGCCCCGTATAGTTGCGGACACTACCTCTTTCTGGAGTTCCCCAATGCAGATGCCTGCTGTTTCCCTCGCCGCCGCCCCCGGCCGCCGAAAGTGGACCATCGAAACGGCCCAAAAGCTCGAAAAGGCCGGCTTCCGGGGCATCTATTGCGCGAGCTTTGGCGATGGCCTCGGCCTCTGTCTCTCGATCGCCCACGCCACCAACGAAATCAAGTTCGGCACCTCGATCATCCCGATCTACTACCGCGTCCCGTTCGACCTCGGCCAGTCGGCTGCCTACATTCACGAGATCAGCGACGGCCGGTTCTACCTGGGCATCGGTGTCAGCCACGCCCCGGCAAACGCCCGCCTCGGCGTCCAGACCGGCAAGCCGCTCAGCGACATGCGTGATTATGTCGCGAAGATGCGAGCCGCCGCGCAACAGACCGGTCCTCTCCCCCCGATCGTACTCGCCACCCTCCGCAAGAAGATGGTCCAGCTTTCGGTCGAAATCGCCGAAGGGGCGGTCTGGGCAAATGCTTCGCGTTCGCACGTCCCGGATTCTCTTTCGTTCATCCCGGAGGAGAAGCGGAACGGCGATTTCTTCATCGGTGACATGATCCCGACCTGTATCGATGACAACGACCCGGCCGCTGCCGCGAACGTCATGAAGCGCACGCTCACCGGGTACGTCATGCTTCCGAACTACCGCAACTACTGGAAGGAAGCGGGCTACACCGAGGAGATGGAAGCCATCGAGGCCGCCCTCGCCCGCGGCGATCGCGACGCCCTCCCTGGCCTGATGACCGACCGCTGGCTCTCCGATGCGACCCTCTACGGCACGAAGAAGCAGGTGATGGAAGGCCTCGAAGCATGGTTCGACGCAGGCATGAAGACACCGATCCTGGTGCCGTCGTCCACCAGCGGCGGCCAGGTCAAGGCCTTCGACGAATTGTTCGCAGCCTTCTCCTGAGGTGCCTCGCCCGGCCTGAGCGCGCACAATGGGACTGATGCTGGCCGAAGAACTCCGGGTTGCCATCGAAGCCGCGCGCATTGCCGGCGAGGAGGTTGTGCGCCTCCAGCGCGACGGCGTCCGCTACGGCCGCAAGGACGGCTGGGAGCTCGTCTCAGAGGCCGACATCCGCGCGGCCGAAATCCTCCACGAGACGCTGACAAGAGCATTCCCAGGGGATGGCTGGCTGAGCGAGGAGCACACCGACACCGCCCACCGCCTCGGGCGCGAGCGTGTCTGGATCGTCGACCCCATCGACGGCACACGGGAATACCTCCAGGGCATCCCCGAGTATGCGATCTCCATCGGCCTGGCCGTTGGCGGCCGGCCCGCCCTGGGTGTCGTGCACAACCCGGCAACCGGTGAGATCTTCGCGGCCGAGTGCCTCACCGCGCTTGAGCGCTCTCCCACCGAGCCGACTGGCCAGCCATTCGATGTGCTTGTCGGGCGCGGCGAGCAGGCCCACGACGACGTTCCGCCGCTGCCCCAGGGCGCAAACGCGCGCGGCGTCGGGAGCGTGGCTTACCGCCTTGCGCTCCTGGCCGAGGGACGCGGCAACGCTGTCCTCACCGGCTTCGGCCGTTCCGAGTGGGACGTGGCGGCCGGGGCGGCACTCTGCATTGCCTCGGGGCTGCGGGTAACTGGCGTGCTCGGCGACCCGCTCGTTTTCAACCAGCCCGAACCCCATGTGCGAGGTCTGCTGGCAGCCGAACCGGGTCTCCACAGCCAGCTCGAAGCCTTCTTCCAGCAGTACCGTCTCGACTAACGCCCCTCGGAGCATGCACCCCGTTTCTTGCATCGCGGCGTTCTTGCGAAAGGGGCAGCTACGCCCTGTGGGAGATAGCTGCGAGCCGCACCCAGAGTCCCGGCTCGCCCGGCATGTCAGCCACAAAGGTCCGCGTGGCGCCGAACAGGCCGAGCAAGCGCGCGGAGTCCGCCACGGCGACCACCCCAGGCCGTTCCCAGATGGGCACCTTCTCGTTGACCAGCAGGTCGGAGACCTTGCGCTCCACACCGCGCCAAATCATCCGCTCCCCCGGCGGCAGCGGCCGCACACGGAGCGCGCCCTTCGCTGTCCCCGCCGCAAGAGCGATGACGGGGCTTCCCGGTGTGGGGTCGGTTTCGCTCGTCAGAACGTCCACGCGCCACGGCCCGGCACGCGTGCTTCCCGGCACATTCAGTACGACCGCAGGGAAAGGGTCGACAGGTTCGAGCCTCGGACCAAGCCGAACAACCCCGCACGAGACTTCCACGACCGTGTCGCCGAAGTGCACCGTGCCAGTCCCCTTCGCGAGCACCGCGCGCAGATTCGCCACGCGGGTCCGGTTGGTCTCGGGTTGGAGGTGGTAGAAGGCGGCCTCGCGTTCGATGACCAGCGTGAGCGCTTCGGAAGGCAGGGCCCGGAACGGAGCCAGCGGAAAGATCGCCCCAATCGGCCCGCGCTCCCGTGGCTGCACCTCGAACGAGCGCTTCTCGATGAACGAGAATGCCTCGCGGGCGCTCTCGGCCAGGCCGCGCAGCGCGTCATCCACTGAGGGATTGAGCGCGCGCAGCTGATCCAGCACTGTCCCTCGGATCCGGTTCCGCGTGTACGAGGGGTCGGCGTTGCTCGGGTCCAGGATAGGAGTGATCCCGAACTCGGCGCAGATGGCCTCGGTATCCGCCCGCCTGGCATCCAGGAGCGGCCGGACGAGCCGCCGCTCCGGCGCACCGGGCACGCCTGCCACCGGCAGCATCCCTCGAATGCCCCGCACGCCACTTCCCCGCGCGATCCGCATCAGGACGGTCTCGGCCTGATCGTCCGCGGTGTGCCCCGTGGCGATGCAGTCCGCACCCTCTTTGTCGGCCACGAACGCGAGGAACTGGTAGCGCATCAACCGCCCCGTCTCCTCGATCCCCTGCCGCTGCTTCGCCGCCACCCCCGCGACGTCACCTTCGCCAGTCACGCACTCAACGTCCAGGTCCGCACAGAGCCTCCGCACGGCGTCCATGTCGGCAGCCGAATCTGGCCGAAGCTTGTGGTCGAAGTGCACTGCTTCGACTTCGAACCCGAACCGCTCCCGAAGCCCGAGCAGCACCATGAGGCAGGCCACCGAATCGGCCCCGCCAGAAACGGCGACCAGTACCTTTGAGACACGCCGGAACATCCGCTCGCCGGTGGCCAGCGCAACAACATCCCTGGAGACGCGATCGAAAACCGGCCTAGCGGGGGAAGAGCCGCTCCCACCACGATCCGGTGGGGTTCCCGTCGTCTCGGACTGGGGGGCTGGTGACCACAAAGGGGACTTCTCCATCGCGGATGTAGCCGAGCTGGCGGCGGGCTTCCTGTTCAACGTACGCGTCAGACGCCACGTAGTCCCGCACCGCTTCGAGGTAGGCTTTCCGGTCTTCCAGTTCCTGCAGCCGAAGCTCGGCCTGGGCGCGGTCGTCGGTGAGCTGCTGATTGCGGATCCAGCCGGTGGCCGCCGTGTACGCAAAGTACCCGGCAACAGCCAGGCACGCGATGACGACTAAGCGGGTGCGGGTACCCTGAAGCGCTCCCATACGCTGTCGTCACACGCTACGCGCAGCGGGGGCAAGATTCAAGGCATCGAGATGGCAGACATCGTTGAGCCGCCGGACGGCGACACGCCCATTCCGGAGTGTCACCGCCGTGATGGAAGCGAGGTCCATCTGGAAGGCGCGAAAGTTCTCCAGCGGCACCTCCAGCAGTGCGCAGAGCAGCGCCTTCAGCACGAAGTTGTGGGAAACCATCACCACCTCACCAGCCTCGAATGACCGGATTTCGGCCAGGATCGGTCCCAACCGGTCCGCTACATCGCGGAGGCTCTCGCCGCCCGGCAGCGGCGTGTCGACTGCATGGGGCCCGGACCAGAGTTGTATGAACTCTGGAAAGCGTGTCCGCATATCAGCAAAGTCGAGCCCCTCGGTCTCCCCAACATCCATCTCCGTAAGTGCCTCGCGAATCTCCACCGGGACTCCGGTCACAGCCGAGATGGCCCCGGCGACTTCGCGCGCGCGAACCAGCGGGCTCGAGAGGATGCTTACCAGCGGCGAGCCCTCGAAGACCGCTCCGACTGCCTGCGCCTGACGCTCTCCCAGCTCGGTCAGCGGGACATCAGCCTGGCCGAGCCCCTTCCCATCACGGTTGAACGCGGTCTCGCCGTGCCGAACCAGGTGAAGGGTAGTCATGCATCCTGCTCCGGCGCGCTAAGCGGCGCCCAAAGCCGCGAGATGAACGGTGAAAAGCCAATCGAGCGCCAGAACGCGGCGGCAGCCTCGTCAGCCGTGATCACGGTCATTTCGAAATGGGAGACGCCATCGACCTGCTGGGCCCAGGCGGCCACGGCCTCGAACAAGGCCCTCGCGATCCCTCGCCGGCGGTAGTCTTCATCGACGTAGAGGTACCCGATGGTCGCGTGGCGCTGAGGCAGGCGGTCCGGCTGGTTGACCTCGACACCGCCGCTGATGAAGCCGACAAGCCGCTCGCCCGCCTCGGCGACGAAGGCGGCGGACGTCTTGCGCTCGAGCATCTGCTCGAAGTCGGCGATGAACTCTCGCTGGGAGATGGGAACCGGAACGATCCTGCGGTCGATTGACGCGTTGTGTTCCCGTGCCCGCTGCCACGCGCCGAACAGCCCCGGACCGTCTGCAGCCGTCGCCGGCCTGACGCGGAACGCGCCTACTGGTACTGCCCGTAGCGACGCCATCGTTCCCTCGCCTGTGAGCGTTCGTCGAGGACAATACCATCCCGAATGATCGGCCCGCACTCCTGGTCCGGGAAGAGGGCTGCTGCGATGGCCTCGGGCCGTGCCGTGAGCGACTGATCCGCCTGCATGCGCATCGAGAGCACCACCCCGCCGTCGGCCGGGCGCCAGCGCAACCACGCCGTGGCGGTCCGTAAGTCGTACTCGCGGATACGTTCTCCCCGCTCCTCGCGCCAGGGAATCGTCTCACGCTGGTTGAATTGCTGAATGGCGGTCTCCGCCTCGGCGGGCTGGAGCACGGGCATGACCATGCTGTAGTCGGCCCAGAGCATGGCGGCCTGCGGCGGCGGAGCATTGAGCGCCACTTCCTCCACCGCCACAACGGCCAGGTCGTCCGTGGATTCCACCCGGATACGGCGGGCGAATTCGTCGACGGGGACCCGCTGATCGAGCGTCACGTCCATGACTTCGCGCTCCGCGGTGAACCCCACCGGCAGCGGCGAAGCGAACGCCAGCTTTGGGTGGGGGGTAAACCCCTGCGAGTACGACAGCGGCAGCTCCGCGCGCCGGATTGCGCGCTCCCAGAACCGCAGCACGTCCAGGTGCGAGATGTAGCGGACGCGGTCGCCCTTCCGAAACCGGACGCGGATGCGTTGTGAACTCATTTGTTCGATGGTACCACGGGGTTCGTGGAGGGCCCGGCGGTCAAATCAACACCGAGGCAGCGAGGTCCTCGGCCGCGCTGTGTGGGTCGAGTTCGCGCGCCGCAACGCGCTTCACCAGCGCCTCCAGCTCCTCGTCCGGCGTGGCCGCGCGGATCCGCTCGAGAACGATTTGGCGCGTGATCGCGAGCACCTGGTGGCGGGCATCTTCTTCCCGGTGCTTTGCCAGTTGGCCCGATTCGTCCAGGTACTGGTAGTGCTCCGCGATGGCGTCGGCGAGCGCCTCGAGCCCCTCACCCTTCGTCGCGGTGGTCTTCAGGATCTGCGGCCTCCGTGACCCGGCCGGCGAGAGCGCGAGGAGCGCCTGCAGCTGGCTCACGAGGATGTCGGCAGCGGGGTGGTCCGCTTTGTTCACGACGAGGATGTCCGCGATCTCGATGATGCCGGCCTTGAGCGCCTGGATGTCATCGCCCGTGCCCGGGTTGTTCACCAATATCGTGGTCATCGCGGTCCCGGCGATCTCTACCTCGTCCTGACCTGCCCCGATTGTCTCGATGAGCACGTAGTCGAATCCGAACGCATCCATCACGGCAACAACATCGGCGATCGACGGGGCGAGACCACCGAGCGCGCCCCGTCCCGCCATGCTCCGCATGTACACGCCCGGATCGAGGGTGAGATCCTGCATTCGGATGCGGTCACCGAGGATGGCGCCCTTCGTGAACGGGCTCGACGGGTCGACAGCCACGATACCAACGGTCTTGCCGCGCTTTCGGTATTCGCCGGCGAGCGCTCCAGTCAGTGTGCTCTTGCCGGAGCCGGCCCCGCCCGTGATACCGATGATGTGGGTCTTGCCGGAATGCGGAAAAAGTGCCCGGACGTAGTCGCGCCCTTCGGGTGTCCCGTTTTCAACGCGGCTGATGATGCGGGCGAGCGCACGGCGATCGCCCGAGAGAAAACGCTGGACCAGTTCGTCCACGGGTTACTTCTTCACGTTGTCGTAGACGAACTTCACGATGTCCTGGGTGTTCGTACCAGGGCGGAAGACCGCCTTGAAGCCGAGCTTCGTCAGCGCTGCCGTGTCTTCCTCCGGGATGATGCCCCCGCAGAAGAGGAGGACATCATCGACGCCGCGCTTCTTGAGTTCTTCGACCACGCGGGGAAACAGTTCCAGGTGCGCCCCCGAAAGAATGCTCAGGCCCACCACGTCCACGTCTTCCTGGAGCGCCGCTTCGGCGATCATCTCGGGCGTCTGGCGGATGCCGGTGTAGATGACCTCGCAGCCACCGTCGCGCAGTGCCCGGGCGACCACCTTCGCCCCCCGGTCGTGGCCGTCCAGGCCCGGCTTCGCAATCAGGACGCGGATCTGCGCGGTTGTGGTGCTGGTGCTCATCATTCCCTCTCAAGTGTCACGTTATGTGTTGCTCAGGTTAGCGTCAGGATGCTATTGCCGCTGTACCAGTTGCAGGTTCACGCCATGAGTCGATTTCATTGAGACGAAGGCCACGCCGTTGCTCGCGTTGCCAACGCGGGCGCCGGCCGCTCGCAAGTGCTCCACGGCAGCGTCGATGTCCTCGACTTCGAGCGAGAGCATGAACGTGCCCTCGCCGCGTTCCGCCGCGAATTGCGCGACCGGACCCTCGGAACTGGTCGGCTGGATGAACTCAAGATCGCTCTCGCCGACGGGCATGAACGCATTCTTGATGCCCAGGGCGGGAAGCTCACCACCCCGCTTCGAATCCGCGGTAAAGCCGAAGTTCCCCGCGTAGGTCGCGAGGGCCGCGTCGATGTCCTTCACCACGATGCCCACATGGTCGATTCGCGTTGCCTTCATCTCAGCTCGCCTCCGCCGGGATCGCGTTGTACTGGATGACGGCGAATGGGACGCCGCTCGTTCCGTCCTTGACGGAGGCGATCCTGGCACCGGGCTGTACCGCGGGCCGCGGATCGCTCACCGGGTAGCCGAGCTCGCGCAGGTGCGCAACCGCGGCGTCGATGTCCTCGACCGCGAGGACCATGCCCCAGAGCTTGGCCTTCACTTCTTCGCCCGGCGTCACCTGCGGCGGACCGGCAAATTCGAGGACGACCTCCTGGAGCTTCGCGAAAGCCAGCTGCGCCGACGTCCCGGGCCGGATCATCTTTCGCTTGATTTCGATACCGAGGTTGTCGGCGAACGTCTGGGCCACGGTGCCGCTGTCGTTGGATGAAATGACGATGTGGTCAATGTGGGTGGCGCCGATGCCCATGGGGCTAATGCCCTTCTTCCAGCGGCGTCGCGAACTCCACGAGCACGCCGTGGTTCGCTTTCGGGTGGAGGAAGCAGATCATGCCGGCAAGGCCCAGCCGCGGCTTCTGATCGATGAGTTCGATGCCCTTGGCCCGAGCGCCCTCGAGCTCGGCATCGACATCGTCCGATTCGAAGCAGATGTGATGCATGCCTTCGCCTCGCGATGCCAGGAACTTCGCCACGCCCGTATCTTCGCGCGTCGGTTCGAGCAGTTCGATCTCAGAGTTGCCGATTTCGAGGAGCACGCCGCGAACGCCCTGGTCCTCGATCACTCTATCGGCCGTGATCGGCAACCCGAGCGCGTCACGGTAGAACTTCAAGGCGTCGTCGGCGCTGCGGACGACGACGCCCACGTGATGGATTTTGGTCAGCATGCAGTTGGAGTGCCCCTCAGGATGGTTTTGTTACTTCTTCGACCACGGACTGGGGTCCGGTGTGACGGGCGCCGGCCATACCGGCGAGGACAGCCGCGATCTGGTGCCAGTGCTCGCGGTCATGATCGATCGTGGCCCGAACCATACGCTCGAAGGCCGAGTTCTCCGCCGTCAGGTCCTCGTCGGAAACGTGGTCGAGTTCCTCCTGCAGGCGGTGCCGCCCGCCCTTGAGTTGCTCCAGCACGCTCCAGAAGTTGAGGTCGCGCTTGCGCTCGACGTGGTCGCTATTCCAGGACTCCTGGTTCGCCGGGTCGAAGTCGAATAGCGCGGGACGAACTCCGTGGCGGATTTCTCGAAAAGCCGTCACGACCTCTGCCTCCCAGGAGGCTACGTGCCCGACGATGTCCTTGAGGGACCACTCGCCGATGAACGGCCGCTCGATGTCGCGGATGCGACACGTCTCGATGTTGCGGATAAGCTGGTTCCGCTCGAGCTCAAGCTCGCTCAGGAGACGGCGTCGCTCGTCGGATCGGCCTCGGACATCGTCGTCGGTCATCAGATGAACACCGGTTCCCGCTGCTCGCCCCACACCTTGCGCAGGCGGTGGCTGATTTCTCCCAGGGTGACCCGGGCCTCGACACACTCAACCATAATCGGGAGCAGGTTCTCAGTGCCTTTCGCCGCCCCCTCGAGCTTCGTAAGCAGCGCTTCGACTGCGGCCCCATCGCGCCGGGCCCGGAGCGCGCGCAACTTCTCTATTTGCCGCAGGCCGATCGATGGGTCGACGCGCAACAGATCGGGCGACTCTTCGCCGTGGTTGATGAAGTCGTTAACCCCGACGATGACCCGCTCTTTCGCCTCGACCTGCATCTGGTAGCGGTACGCGGCTTCCTGGATCTCCTTCTGTTGGAAGCCCTTCTCGATCGCGACAAGCGATCCACCCAGCTTGTCGATGGTCTCGATGTACTCGCGCGCCTCGGCTTCGAGGCGGTTCGTCATGTCCTCGACGTAATAGGAGCCGCCGAGCGGGTCGACAACATCACCCACCCCGTTTTCGTAGGCGAGGATCTGCTGGGTGCGGAGCGCGATCTGAACGGCTTTCTCCGTCGGTAACGCAAGCGCCTCGTCCATTGAGTTGGTGTGCAGCGACTGGGTGCCACCGAGAACGGCGGCCAGTGCTTGCACCGCGGTACGGACAATGTTGTTCTCCGGCTGCTGGGCGGTAAGAGTGGCGCCGCCTGTCTGGGTGTGGAACCGGAGCATTTGGGAGCGCGCACTTTTTGCGTTGAACCGGTCGCGCATGATGTGTGCCCAGAGCCGCCGCGCCGCGCGGAACTTTGCCACTTCCTCGAGGAAGTTGTTGTGGCAGGCGAAGAAGAAGCTCAGGCGCCCGGCGAAGTCATCAATGTCGAGCCCCGCCGAGAGCGCCGCATCCACATACGAAATGCCGTCGGCCAGGGTGAACGCGATCTCCTGGGCCGCCGTGCAGCCCGCCTCGCGCATGTGATAGCCGGAAATCGAGATGGTGTTCCACTGCGGCACCGTGTCCTTGCAGTAGGCGAAGACATCGGTGATGAGCCGCATGCTCGGCTGCGGAGGATAGATGTATGTCCCGCGAGCGATGTACTCCTTCAGGATATCGTTCTGGACCGTGCCGCCGAGCTTTTCGGGGGAGACTCCCTGGTGCTTTCCGACTGCAACGTAGAATGCCAGCATCGTGGAAGCCGTCGCGTTGATCGTCATCGACGTGGTGACCTTGTCCAACGGAATGCCGTCGAAAAGGGTCAACATGTCCTCAATCGAATCGATCGCCACACCGACCTTGCCGACCTCGCCCGTAGCCATGGGGTCATCGGAGTCGTAGCCAATCTGGGTAGGAAGGTCGAAGGCGACAGAGAGTCCGGTCTGGCCCTGCTTCAGGAGGTAGCGGTAGCGCTGGTTTGATTCTTCGGCGGTGCCAAACCCGGCATACTGGCGCATGGTCCAGAAGCGGCCCCGGTACATGGTTGGCTGGATGCCACGGGTGAACGGGTACTCGCCGGGAAAGCCGAGCTTGGCATTTGGGTCCCAGTCGCGAAGGTCATCCTGCGTATAGATGGGCTCGACGGGCATCTTCCCCGTCGTCTCGAACACCTTCGCCCGCTCAGGAGCACGTTCAATGGCCTTGGCGTAGGGGCCCTGCAGCCACTCGCGCTTGGAGGTGATTGGCATTATGTGGAGACTCCGGGACGCATGGAGACCTGCCCCCTTGAGCAGGCATTCTGGCCCGAAGTATAGGCGCGCGGGCTATGCGCGGCAAACGAAAGTGCGGCTACGGATCGCGGGTGTCGCGAGCCCTGTCGACCAGGCGCTTCAGCCGTTCCGCCTCGAAGTCGATCGGTTCGCGGACTATGGCCAGGTGGCGCCGGCGCTCGTGCAACTCGTCGTCGTAGGTCTGGATGCGCTGTGGGTGTCCCATGTCCTTATGTTCGGCAGGCTCAAGCCAAAACAACAATCCGCGTTTGCCCGAAAGCTCCCGCGCGCCCGTCGCAGGTCCTGGTGAAGAGTAGGGGCAGTGGGTTTGCATAAATAAGGGCTTCCCCTCTTGACAAAGATGTTTATAATCAGCCTCCACGCTCCGGGCTGGTGGCGCCCGGGTGAGGATTTGGTGAATATTTCGCGTCCGTCCTTCGAAAGTTGCCTGCTGGTGGCGCCTGCCCATGTGCCCACTCGCGGTTTCGTGCGGGCGCTCCACGAAGGCGGCATGGCCGTCCTCGAACGTGAATCTGGTCAGCCGTCGCTCGCCCTGGCGCGCACCGGGGAGTTCACGGTCGTCGCCTGGTATGTCGACCCCCGCTCGGCGTCGGCCCCCCTGGCAATCGTGGAATTAGCTTCAGCCGGCGTTCCCATCGTCGCGATCCACGCCGAGGGGCCGCCGGAGCTCATCGCCGAATGCCTCCTCGCCGGCGCGGATGCCTGTCTCGATATCGAAGCGGATTCGCGCCTCGTCATCGCCCAGGTCCGGGCGGTGTTGCGGCGGCACGGGGCGTATGATGCAAGTCCAGCAGAAGCTTCCGGCCTGCTTCAGGTTGGGGACCTAACCGTCGATGTAGATAGATGCGAGGTCCAGCGCGCGGGAACGTACGTTGCCCTCACAGCATCGGAATTCCGGATCGTGGAGTTCATGGCCCGCAACAACGGCCGCGTCCTTCGCCCTCACGAAATCCTCAATGCCGTGACGGACGACTATGAATACCTCCCGCGGGAAGCACAGGACGTTCTGAAGGTCTATGTCCGCCGCATCCGGCGCAAGCTGGAGCCAGTCGAGACCGAGCCACGGTACCTGGTAACCGTCCGTGGCTTCGGATACCGGCTCGAAGGTGGAGCCCAGCTCCGCCCGGCAAGTGCGACGGCACACACGGCCTAGACGACCTGGCTCCCGGGCGCCATGGCCTCCCGGGAGTACTAGTGAGCGACATCGGCAATGACGCAGACGACGCCATCCTCGGACGGCTTCAAGATGCCGCCTCCGGCGATACGGCGGTGCGCCAGCTCCGGCGCCGCTACGACCTCCTGCGGCAGGACTACGAGCGCCTCCTCGACCGGCTCGGCGAGCTCGAAGACCGACTGAACCAGGCGGCGGAACGGGCCGCCCAGCCTGCCGCCCCCACCACGCTCTTCGCTTCCACTCTGGCTGATGCCATCGCGGCGCCACTGATCCGCCTCCGCGATGACTACCTGGCGGCCGTGGCGAGCATCCAGTCTGTCGTCACGGGTCTCGAAGGCCTGGCGTCCGGCTTCAAAGGACAGCACACAGCCACCGGAAAGGTCTCGGAAGAGTCAGCGGCCGGACCGGCTATCGCGCCCGAGCAGGTCGCGAACCACTCCCGCCCAACCAAAATCCACCTCGATGTCAAGGGCTCCGGGTTCGGGGAACTGCTTGACTTCCAGGAGCGTCTCTCCCAGCTCGGTGGCGTGGCACGCGTGTCCATCAACGCCATCGACAACGAGCGCGCGACGCTCGTGGTGGAGCTCGAACCACCGGGGCACTGAGTTCACCCCGCGTGATGCTCCGCGGGCGATTCGCGTAGACTCCCGCCGCATGAAGCTGCTGGTGCTGGGCGGAACCGTCTTCCTCGGGCGGCGCCTCGTTACTCCTGCGCTTGAGCGCGGCCCTGGCACGCTCGGTCGGTTCGAAGGCTCCCCTGCGAGCCCGGATCCGCAATGGACCGCGACCGGCAGATCCTTGCCGAATGGTACGCAAACACGCTGAAGGAGACGGGGATGGACATCGCTGAGTACAACGCTGCATGGTTGCGGGCGTGGTCGGACAAGGACACGGCGAAACTGCTGACCTTCTACCACCGCGAAACGGTCTACAAAGATGGCCAGGTGCCTGGCGGCCTCACCGGACACACCGCGCTCGGGGCGTACCTCGACAACCTGTTCAAGATAACTCCGCCGATGGAATACGTCCCGGATGAGGTATGGCCCATTCCGGGTGGCTTCTGCGGCCGCTGGATCTGCACGATCTCCCTGCCCGATGGTTCCCAGCGGAAAATGCGGGGATTCGACCTGGTCCTCCTCGATGGCGACCAGATCACCCTAAACGAGGTCTACACGCACAACCTGCCCTGAGCCGTCAGCGCACCGTCCGGAAGAACTCCACTACCTCCTGGCTGAGCAGGGCGGGCTGTTCGAGCGCCGCAAAGTGCCCACCCTTCGGAAGTTCGGCCCACCGCGTTATGTTGAATCGCTGCTCCGCCCAGCTCCGTGGCACGCGCCAGGGTTCCTTCGGGAATACCGCCACGCCCGTCGGAACCTCGACCTTCGGATACATGAACGCCCCGGGATCGCGTCGCGCCTCGTAGTAGATGCGGGCCGAACTCGCCGCACTCTCCGGTGCCCAGTAGAACATCAGGTTCGTCAGCAGCACGTCTTTGGAGAAGGTCGACTCCAGGTTCCCCGGGTGGTCCCCCCAGGAGTGGAACTTCTCGACCACCCA
>CAUJEQ010000206.1 GCA_963169135.1 Chloroflexota bacterium | reverse complement strand
CATCGAGGCGGATACGACGGCGGAGTGTGTCTTCGTCGGGCGGGATTGTCTCCCGCGGGACCCCGGGGCCGCGGAGCACGCAAGCGTCACCCTCGCGCAGGATCGTCAGTTCGCCCAGTTGAGCGGGGATGTCCATCACCTGCCCGCCTCTCGTGCCAATTCGAGGATGACGCCGGCCATCGAAGCGTGAGTGCCAACAGGCGGCGTGTAGCGCACCACGCGGCCCTCGCGGCGGGTCTCCGCGCCGTCCAGCGCGAGGTCCTCCGGGATCGTTTGGCCCACATGCCAGCCGTCGGCGATGAACAGCGGCACCACCACAACCACCGGCGACGACAGGATGTCGAGCAACTGGAGCATGTTGGGTTCCTGGTCCAGGAACACGGCGGCGACCTCGGAGAAGAGGCCACGCGCACGGACAAGGTCTGCCATGCGGAGGACGTTCCTCTCGGACTCGGCGTCCCGTCTCGTGCCGTGGCCAAGGACCGCGATGGCGTCGGAGGGCCCGGCGCCGGCTTCGCGGGCGCGTTCGACGATCACGCCGGCAACGGCCGGGTGGGCCCCGACGGGTGCCGTGTAGTGGATGACCTGCCTCCCACGCCTGGTCTCGGGGCCGGCGAGGCCCATCTCGCGCGGGACGACCGTCTTCGTGAAATACCCGGCGGAGATGAACAGGGGCACGACGGTCACGGCGTCGGCCTCGCAGCCATCGAGCACGCGCGAGAGCGACGGCTCCTCCTTCCACAGGCCGACGCGGACATCGTCGAAGTGGCCCATTTTTCGAAGGCGGGTGGCGTTGGACCAGATCGGTTCGCTGGAGTTGGCGTTCAGGTGGGACCCGTGGCCGGCCAGGACGAGGGCGCTACTCATCGGTGGGTTCTCCCGCGCGTCCGAGCCGCGCCTGGCGGGCCTGCCGCGCTGTCTCGACGACGTTCGCCCAGCCGGGGCCAAGCGCCGTGGCGATCTTTTCGCGGAGCTGCTTCGCCAGCGCCGGATCGGCGCCGCCGGTCGAGACCGCCACCTGCAGGCCGCCGTCGCGCAGCGTTGCCGGCGTGAAGAAGGTGCTCTCATCCTGGGAGTCGACCACGACGACCGGGATTGCGTGGGCGCGGGCGGCCTCGCCAATGTGGCGGTTGACTTCCCGCTCGCCGGTGCAGGCAAGTACGAGCGCCCAGCGCGACTCGCTGTCCGGAATGTCTGTATCGATGAATGTCCTGGCGAAGCACGTGACACCGGGCAGTCCACGGATCTCGTCGAGAATCGATGGCGCGACGACGGTGATGCTGAATCCACCATCCGACAAATTGCGGACCCGCCGGAGGGCGACGGCACCGCCTCCGACTACCAGGACCGGACCGGCTGACGGCCGGAGCTCGATCATCACGCTCATCTCAATACCTCCGCGACCGCCGCTACCAGCCCCGCGAGAGACGGGTCAGCCGACTGAGCGTCCACCCGGCCGAACGCTGCCCGGACGGCGGCTGCAGACTGATCACCAATCGCGACCAGCTTCGTCGAGGGAGCCGGCGAGCCCTGGCCGAGCGCATCCGAGAGGAAGCCAGCCGAAGACGCGCTCGCAAACGTGATTGCATCCGCGTTGGTGACCTCGGGACGGAGGCGGTCGTCGAGCGGCACCGGCAGAGTCTCGTACACGACCGCGGCTTCGACGTGCGCTCCGCGGGCGCGGAGGCCCTCGGCCAGGCGGTCCTCGGCCAGCGATCCCTGTGGCAACAGCACCCGCGCCCCGGTAGCAGCAGGGAGTTCCACCGCGAGGCACTCGCCGGTGGCCCGCGAAGGAACGAAGTCGGCCATCACCCCGTAGCGCTCAAGGGCCGCCGCCGTGGCAGCTCCAACGGCCGCAACCAGGGTCGGCCCGAGCGCCCGGGCATCACGCCCGGCTGCGCGGAGCGCCGCGAAGAAGGCTTCGACGCCGTTCTGGCTGGTAAATGCGATCCAGTCCCAGCGCGAGCCCATCCGCTCATCGGTCGCCAGGCCGTCGCTCCGGAAGGTGACGCGCAGGACGGGGGCCTCGACAACCGTCGCGCCGAGAGTTTCAAGCATGAGGCGGAGCTGGCTGGCCTGAGCCCGGGCGCGCGTCACCACAACCGTCTTCCCGGCAAGGGGCCCCGGCACGTACCAGTCGAGGCGCCCCGCCATCGACGCGACCTCGCCGACAACGGTGATGAGCGGGGTTGGCAGGCTTGCCGCCGCCACCTCCGCAGCGATGGTCCCCAGCGTGCCGGTGACCACTCGCTGCCCCGGGAGCGCGCCGTTGGAAATCGAGGCAGCCGGCGTATCCGCCGCCCGTCCGGCGGCGATCAAGCGAGATATTATGTCCGACAATCCGGCTGCGCCCATGAGCACGACGAGCGTGTCAACTCGTGCCAGCGCATCCCAGTCAGCAGCCGTTTCGCCGCCTTCGCGGCCGGTTACGACGGCGAAGTTCGTGGCGAGCCCGCGGTGGGTGACCGGGATACCGGCATAGGCCGGGACCGCGACGGCCGAGGTCACGCCCGGTACGACCGTGAAGGGGATGCCCGCCGCCGCCAGCGCCAGCGCCTCTTCGCCGCCGCGCCCGAAGACGAACGGGTCGCCGCCCTTGAGCCTGACTACCCGCCTCCCGTCCGAGCCGTACCTCACCAGGAGCGCCGTAATCTCGTCCTGGCTCGCGGAGTGGTCACCCGCGCGCTTGCCGACCGGGACGAACTCGGCCGCCGGGTCGCAATGGCCGAGTAGGGCCGGCGAAGCCAGGGCGTCGTAGAGCACGACTTCCGCCTGCCGCAGAGCCTCGGCTCCCGCCAGCGTGATGAGCCCCGGATCGCCCGGTCCGGCGCCCACAAGCCAGACGTGTCCCTTCGGTTCGGTCATTGCGGTCAATTGTGTCACGCTTCCGGGCCCGGGTAGCTACCCGAGCTCCTGGACGATGGTTGCAATGTCCGCCTTCGCACAGGTGAACATCGGTGTGTCACGCTGGGTGTAGAGGCTCGCCTCAGTGTGCCGCAGGCGCCCAACAAGGTCGACAAACTCCTGCGGGTAGTCCGAATCGAAGGCAACGACGAACTCCTGATCGTCAATGCCGAAGCTGTAGCTCGTGTTGAGGCGTATGCCCTTGAACGGTGATGAGGCGTGGATGTGCTCGTCCATCATTCCCTGGCGCGCGTGCGGCGAAAGCGCGTACCAGGCGCGCGTCTTGACGAACGGGTAGACAAACAGGTACGCGCCCTGCCCCGGGAGCAACTCCACGCCATGACCGGAACCTTCGATCCGATTGACGTACTGGGAGCGCTTCTGGAGTGAGAGGAAGCTGTGCACGGTGGTCAGGTAGCCGCCCAGGACAGATGCGTTCATCTCGGCCTGCATCGCGCGGAAGCTGGCCGGGTCGTGCGAGATGCGCCAGAACATGAAGTCGCAGTCCGCTCGCAGTCCAACGAGCGAGTAGGTGCGAAGGATGAGATCCTCGCTGTCGGACCAGCGCTCGACGATCGCCTGGAGTTCGGAGCGCGCAGCGGATTTCTCCTCCGCGGGAAGTCGCCGGAAGGCCAGGTCGACCTTGAAGAACGCGTAGTTCAGGAACTGGCGGACGGCGCGGTCCGGCTCCTTCCCTTTGACCTGGCCGCTCGGGTCGAGGTCGACCATGGGGCCGCGGCGAGCCGGGGGCTGGGGCGTGCCGCCCGGAGCCGGGTGTCCGTCGCTCATCAGTTGCCTCCCACTCTGCTGGCTTCGCGCATGCCGAAGCCGTCCCGGTACAGCGCCTGCACCCGGTCGTACTCCGAATCGGAAAGGGGGCGCGCCTCCGAATAGGCAGCGAACTCCTCGAGTCCGGCGCGGTCGTAGATGTTCGGAATGACGCAGGCGACCGCCAATTCGCGGAGGATGAACTGGATGGCCGCCTGGCCGAGCGTCCGGCCCTCTGCGAGGAAGCCGAGTTGCTCGACCTTCGCCAGCGCCTCTTCCCACTGCTGGCGCTTCTCGGGGGAATTGATCCGCCAGCGCCGGTGGTCGCCTTCCGGGAACTCGGTCGAGCGCGAGGCGGTGCCGTCGAGCAAGCCCGAAGCGTGCGGGACGCGCACCAGTACGGAGACATCGCGCTCCTGCGCAACCGGAAAGATGCCGGCGCCGATCTCCTGTTCGAGGAGGTTGTAGATCACCTGCGGCGGCATGCCGCGCTTCACCGCCTCTATCCCTTCGTCACGCTGCCGAAGATCGAAGGCGGGACCCAGAGCCACGCCGTAGCCACGGATGAGCCCTTCGTCCTTCGCCTTTTCGAGCTCGGCCACCAGGTCGTCGCGCTGGATCGCTTCGACTCGAGGGTTATGCAACTGGTAGTAGTCGATTCGGTCGGTCCCGAGGCGGCGCAGGGAGTTCTCGAGCGCCTTCCGCATGTACCCCGGCGACCAATCCTGCGGGCGCTCCCGCTGGTTGGGCCGCACCTCATTGGCGTAGATGTCGTAGCCGAACTTGGTGGCGATGACAATCCGGTCGCGAACGTCGCCGAGCGCCTCGCGCATGATGGTTTCGGCGTCGCCATTCCCGTAGGTGTCGCCTGTATCGAAGAAGGTGATGCCAAGTTCGAACGCCTGCCGAAGGAGGGCAACGCCCTCGGCGCGGTCATTGATGCCCCACCAGTTCGTACCGACGGTCCACACACCGAAGCCAACCGCCGAGACGGTCAGGGGCGTGCCGCGCAGCTCACGATAGTCCATTACTGCTCTCCTCCCGCATGTCCTCCGGGTCGATCCCGTTGGCGATGCACCATTCGCGGTAGGCCGCCGGAGCAACCTCCGACGGTTTGATTTCGCTCCGTCCGCCCCAGAACACGTTGGTATAGGTGACTTCGACGCCGGCCTCGGCGAGGTGGGCGTCGATGCCTGCCTTGTGGGCCAACACCGTGTCCTTCTCCATGCCGTGCGCAACCGCCATGACGTTGACGTTGCGGAAGTCCGGGCCGCCTTCGCGCCAGTAGGCGTGGGTGATGACGTGGTGGCGACCCACTTCGCGGCCCGCGGCGATCTCCTGCCCGGGCGGTACGGCCCAGTGGAAGAGCGCGTTGTAGCGGGTCGCCCGTTCGCCATTGGCAGTCGGCTTCACATGCTCCAGGAACGTGGAGAAGCGCCCGATAACGCCGCGCTCCGCCAGCCCCATCGCCACCTCACAGAACCCGTCGAGCGTTTCTCCCGCGGCCTCCGCGCGCGCCCTCCAGGGGTCCGGCCGGATTTCGGCCACAGCGAGCTCGCGCTTCAGCTCGGTGAGGACGCGCCACTCGCGAGCGTCAAGCGTGGTCACCGCGGGGTACTGCACTTCGGCGGGCTGGTCGCTTCGGGCTCCCGGTTCGAGGCCGCGCCGCCGCGTATGGCCCACACCGAGGGCGAACAGCGCCTGTGCCCGCATCAGTCGGTACGTCGAGGCGCCGATTCGTTGGGCGAGGTGCGCAGCGTGCTTCTCGAGCGAATAGCCCTGCGGCACCTTCAGCGTTGTCCAGAGGCGGTACTCGGCCCCGGCGCTGCCAGGCTCGCCCGACCGGATGACCACGTGGCCGGAAAACGGGTCGTTCCCGAAGAGGTCGTCAAAGGCCTCCTGCAGCCGCTCCTGCGGGACCTTCCACGCCGCCAGGGCGCCCCGAGCGAGGTTGGTCGCCAGGAGCGTCTGGCGCACGCGCCGGATCGTCCCGGCATCGAGCATCGCAGCGATGCGATCGCACACCTCCTGCGCCGGGAGTCCGCTCTTTTCGGCGATGACCGCGAACGGATCGCGATGAAACCCGGCAATGCGGTCCTCCGACACCGCGAGAATCATGGCATTGACCGGGTCGCTCATGGTGGCAGGAATGGCAAACGTCATGAGTGGGTTCCTTCCGGAGCCGAAAATAGGTCGGCGAAGCGCTCGCCCAACTCGGCGTCGCCGATGCCGCGCAGCCGCTCCGACGGGAGGTGGAAGATCTGGTTCACGAGCCCCCTGGTCAGGTTTTCGATGGCCTGCGGCGAAAGCTCCGGATGGAGCCTGGCGATGCGCGCCACTTCACGCTGGCGGACGGCCTCGACCTCGCGGCGGATCCGGCCAAGGGGCGTGTCGGAACGCTCGCGAGCCAATGCCAGGCGGCCCTCAAGGATCTCGCGGAGGCGGCTGTGCAACTTCTCGCGGCGGCCGGCTTCAACCGGGTCGCTCGTTTGCGCGCCTACGATGTCGGCCAGCCGGACCACCGGACGGACGTTTGCAGCGAGGTTGGGCGGCGAGCCAAGGTCGATGTACCCGCGCGCCCGGGGCAGGTCGTCATGGGTAAGCTCGGGAGCGCTCGGCCCCAGGCACGACACGGCCACGTCAAACGGCCCGGCCCCGGAGACCGCGGTGAGGGGCAGCCAGTGGTCACCGCCATATGCGCCGGGGTCTTCGGGTTCACGCCGCGAAGCGACTGCGATGCGAGCGAACCCCAGGGTCCGCGCCCGGCGGGCAACGGCCGTCCCCGCAACGCCGACGCCAAGTACCAGAGCCGTGCCCCGGGCCTGGATGCCCGCCAATGGCAACGCATGGTCGAGAAGGTGACCAGTTGTGGCGTCGAATCCTGCCTCGGAACGGAGCTGGCGGGCGGCCGCTATCGCAACATCAACTCCCAGTGCGTGCGCGCCACGCAGAGCGCTGACGCCAGCACGGACCTGGCCAAGGATCTGCGCTTCGCCAAGGACAGCCGAATCAAGCCCGGATGCCACCGTGGCCAGATGGAGCACGGCGTCGAATCCCCGGAGCCGGCGATCGGGCACGCAGCGGCAGTCGCCCCCCGCCGCGTAGGCCTCCATGCGCTGGCAGGTTTCGACCAGCGCGCCGCGGGGGTGGGCGTCCGTCACGTGCCGCCGGAGCACTTCAGCCTGGGGACGCGCGACCGCGGCCAGGCTCCACGAGCAGAGCGTGAACTCCAGTAAATCTTCCGAAACTGTCAAAAGTCACCGCAAAATGGGAGTCTTGATCGATATGCAAGGGATCAGGCCACAAACCGGCGGTTTGTGCAATCACAGAAAGCCCCTGAATTGCAGCAGTCACCGCCAGCGCCCGTATACTTCCCCGATGCAGAACGCGGTCCCCGCGGGCATCCACTACGAGAACGTCAGCCGGTTCTTCGCCGAAAACGTCCCGGGCGGCGAGGGTCCACTCACGTTTTCGCTCATCAGCGGCGGCCGCTCCAACCTGACCTACAAGGTGGAGGCGGCTTCTGGAGTATGGGTGCTCCGGCGGCCACCGCTCGGCCACGTGTTGCCCACGGCCCACGACATGGCGCGGGAGTACCGGGTGCTCAGCGGCATGGCGAGGGCGAACTTCCCCGCTCCGAGGCCCGTCGCACTCTGCGAAGACCCGGCGGTGAACGACTACCCGTTCTATGTGATGGACTACCGCGAGGGCGTGATCATCGCCGAGGAGCTGCCGGACGGGTACGCACCCACTCTGGAGGAGCGCCGTGCGCTCAGCAAGGCGCTGGTGGCAACGCTCGTCGACCTCCACGCCATCGACTACAACGTGGTCGGGCTGGGCGACTTCGGCCGGCCCGAGGGCTACATCGAGCGGCAGGTGCGCCGCTGGTCCGAACAGTGGGCGCGCTCCGAGACGCGGCCCCTGCCCGGCATCCAGGAACTCATCCGCCGCCTGAAGAACTCGATTCCCGAATCGCCACCGCCGACGATCGTCCACGGAGACTACCGGCTGGGGAACATGATGCTCGCGAACGACAACCCGGGCCGGGTGGTTGCGGTGCTCGACTGGGAGATGGCCACGCTCGGCGACCCGCTTTCCGACCTCGGCTACACGCTCGGCTACTGGGGCGAAACGGCCGACCCGCCCCAGTACATCGCGGCGCGGGCGACGGCGGCAGCCACGGCCCACCCGGGCTTCCTCACCCGCACCGAACTGGTCGCCGAGTACGGACGGCTCAGCGGGCGCGATGTCTCCGCCATCGAGTTCTACGAGGTGCTGGCCTACTACAAGCTCGCAGTCATCGTCGAAGGCATCCACGCTCGCTACCTCGCCGGCGAGACCGTGGGCGAAGGCTTCGAAGGCTACGGCGGGCGCTGCGAACTCCTCGTCGAGGCGGCGCTCGAAATTGCCGACAGGGCGGCCGACGCGCGATTGCGCGGACACGGATAGGGTCCCGGCGGCGACCTACCCTCTCGGCAGCCCCAGCCCGCGCGTCGCGATGATGTTCCGCTGGACCTCGCTCGTGCCCGCTGCGATCGTGCCCGGAACCGTGCGCATGTACGCCCGGCCAAAAGCCCCCCGCAGGGGGGCGCCCGGGTCGTTCGCGTCGATCCGCTGCGAGTTGAGCCCGATGAGCTTCATGCCGAAGTTGGCGACCCGCTGCCCGAGTTCGCTCCCGTACGCCTTCGACATCGAGGCTTCGTAGTTCGGGATCTTCCCCTTACTCTGCATCCAGACCACCTGGTAACTGAGCAGGCGGCTCACCTCGACCTCGATCCGCAGGTTCGCGAGCCCGTTGCGCACGCCGGAGTCGTCGATCACCCTCCCCTTGGGCCCGCGCGTGCTCTTCGCGTAGGCGGTTAGCTCCTCAATCTGGCGGCGGCCCGAAGCCGACCAGTTCACGCCCGAGCGCTCGAAGTCGAGGAGCGTGGTCGCCACGTACCAGCCCCGGTTCTCTTCGCCCATCATGTTCTCGGCCGGCACGCGAACGTCCTCGAAGAAGACTTCGTTGAACTCGTGGTCGCCAAGCATGTTGATGAGCGGCCGCACGGTGATCCCCGGGCTCTTCGCATCGACCAGGAAGTACGAAATGCCACGGTGCTTGGGCGCGTCCGGGTTCGTTCGGGTGAGCACGTGGAACCAGTCCGCGTGATGCGCCCCGGAAGTCCAGATCTTCTGGCCGTTGATGACGAAGTCGTCGCCGTCGCGGACGGCCCGCGTCTGGAGCGACGCGAGGTCCGAGCCGGAGCCGGGCTCACTGAAGCCCTGGCCCCAGTGCACCTCGCCCGACGCGATCTTCGGCAGGTGGTAGCGCTTCTGTTCGTCGCCGCCGTGCACCATCAGGCACGGCCCGACCATGCTGATCCCCTGGCCACCACCACCCGGGGCCCCGGCATACCCGCTCTCTTCGCGGAAGATGAGCTGCTCCATGTGGCTTGCGCCGAGGCCGCCATATTCCTTCGGCCAGGCCATCGTGAGCCAGCCGTGACGGGCGAGCCGCTTCTCGTATTCGCGCTCCGCCTCGTTGGTGACGTCGTCACCGGGACGCGCCGTCGCCGGTGGGGGCGTCCAGTTGTCCTGGATGAACTGGCGAACGCTCTGTCGAAATGTCTCCTGGTCTGGGCTGAACGTGAACTCCACTGCCGGCCTCCCTGTAGTGACGCGGAGTATGGCAGGGGAGCGGGGAGCCCGCACGCCCCCTGATCGGAACACGGCGCTGCCGGGCGGCCGCCGGAAGAGTTCGCGGTTCAGGAAGGAGGGCGGGGGCCGGCTTGTCGAGATGCCGGCCCCCGTAGAAGATCAATCGGGACACCCGTCAGCGCCTGTGCCCCGGCTGCGGACGGGGCACGGTCAGCGATCTGCCGGGAGATTCCCGCCACCGATCTCAAGGCTAAGTACGTTGGCGCGAACCGGGTGTTACGCGTTGGCGACAATAACGCGACAACTCCGCGAAAAACCGAAGTACCCCCGATGTTCTGTCCATTGGCCCGTGGAGCGGGCTTCACCGGGCAGTATCCTCTGAGCATCCCAGATCGAGGCGTGTGCCCGATGGCAACGGAACAACCAGGCAGCAGTCCATCCCCGAGTTCGCGGTGGCTCCGGTTCGGGGTCGCCGGGGCTGGAGTCATTGCGGTTGTCGCGCTCACGAGCTGGTGCGCCGCGGCCGTCCTGGACGATGACGACGGCGAACCATCCCGCGTGGACGGCGCCCAAACAGCGACGCCTTCGCCATCGCCCTCCCCTGTTGCAACGAGTACCACAGCGGCGACCGCGTCGCCGACGCGCACACCTGCTGCTACCGCTTCGCCCACCGTCGCGACGGCAACCGCCGCCCCACAGACGCCGACCCCGGCCGCGACGGCTGCAGCACCGGCGACAAGCACGACCGTACCCGCTCAACCCACCGCGACGCCGACGAGCACGACTGCACCGGCGCAACCCACGGCGACGCCGACGAAGACGGCCACCCCGGTTCAGCCCACGGCGACGCCGACACCGGTGACCCTGCCCAATCGAACCGTGACGTACAAGTTTTCACTGAATGCGTTTGCTTCGACGCTCACACTCAAGTTCGACTTTGCAGCCGGGACGGTGACCGGGACACTTTCGGGAACCAGGATCGGGGTGGTCACCAACACCTGCTACTCCGGAAGCCAGGTTCTGGAAACCGCGGAAGCAACCGCCACTTCCACATTCTCCTCGGTGCTCTCGGCGACGATTGCGCCGACGGGGGGGCCATTCTCGTCACCGGCGGACATCAAGGGCACCACAACCTACGCGATCACGAAGCCGTTCACCCATCCGAGCTGCCTTGCAGAAAACCAGGTGCCGCCGCCCGAGCCGTTCGGCGGCTTTGGCAGCGTCTCGGGCCATGTACCGGCGGACGGCCCTGTTTCGTTCAGCGTGAAAACAACGGTCGGGAGCTACTCGCAGTAGCGAGCGCCGGTTGCCCCGGCGCAGGGTCGGTAAGCCATGCGGTCGCGAAGGGGAACGCACCGGAGCGGGCGCTCCGCGAGTCAGAGTGACGCGAGCAGTTCGTGCCCCACCTTACTCAACAGCCGCCGGCGCTCCTGGTAGTCCGGCATGATCCGCGCAACCTCCTCCCAGAATGGCGGCTGGTGGTGCCGGTGGCGGAGATGGGCGAGCTCGTGCACCACCACGTACTGAGCGAGGCGCGGCTCGGTCAGAATGAGCCGCCAGTTGAGGCGGATCGTCCCATCGGGGGCGCACGAACCCCAGCGGCGCCGCTGGTCGCGGATAAGGACGCGGGCCGGGGTATGGCCCGAAACCGCAGACCAATCACTTACCATCCGCGGCAGCTCCGCAATGGCCCGCGCCCGGTACCACGCCACCAGAGCGCGGCGGACGCGCTCCTGGTGTTCCTCGGCAGGCGTCGGGCCGGGGACTGTGATGCGGAGCAGGTCTCCGTGGAGCTGTGCCGCCGGGCGCCCGGTCCGGCAGGCCTCGATGACGAGCGTGAGTGAGCGGCCGAGGTACGGCACGCGTCCGGCGCTGACGAGCGCCGGCGGCTCCGGCCTGGCAGACCGGGCGCCGAGCCGGGCCTGGATCCAGCCGACCCGGCGGCAGAGCAAGTTCGACAGCTCCGCATCGGTGGCAGCCATCGGCGCCCGCACCCTGACAGCATCACCATCGACTGCGATGGAGACCGTCTTGCGACGACCGGCGCTTCGAATGACGGTCACGGACAACGGCACGCCCGCAAGCTCAACCGTCAGGTGGCTGGCTTTCTCACGGCGGGCGGTCCTCAGGCGGGGAACTCCGCTCACCCGGCGCCCATTCGGCGCATGGGCGCCGCCCGCATCGTTCGCCATGCGGACCTCATGGGCCGCTGGCTCGCCTCGCCGCCTCGACCAGGCCCTCCGTCATGCTCGGGTGCCAGGCGACGGTCGAGGCCAGGTCATGTACCGAAACCTCGGCCTGCATGAGGGATGCTGCCACCGCGACAATCTCGGCCGCATCCGGCCCCACGACGTGCACGCCCAGGATCTCGCCAGGCTGGCGGTCGGCGATGACCTTCACGATTCCCGTCCGCGCTCCGAGCGTGACTGCCCGGGCGTTGAATGACAGGTCGAAGACCCCGGTGACCGTGTCATGTCCCGCCGACTTCGCGGCCTCCTCCGTCAGGCCGACCCACGCGATCGCCGGCAGGGTGTGCAGGATTCGCGGGATGTTCCGCAGGCGACTCACCGCCGCGCCGCCAGTCGCATTCGTCGCCGCGACCTCCCCCATATGGGAGGCAACACTCGAAAGCATCGGGCCACCTGTGACGTCGCCTGCCGCGAAGACCCCGGGAACGCTGGTCTGGCAGGACCGATCGACGGAGATTCCGCCGTCTACGGCAACCCCGGCCTCCTCCAGCCCAAGGTTCTCCACGAAGGGTTTGCGCACGTCGACTGCGACCACCAGTTCGGCCGGCACGGCCGTCGTTGTCCCGGCGTGGTTCACTGTGACTTCTCCGTTCCCACCTGCCACGACTCGGCCACCTTCGATGATGCGGACCCCGAAGTCGGTCAGGGCCGCGCGGGCGGCGGCGACCAGGGCTCCGTCGAGCGAAGGGAACAGCCCGGGTCCGGCGGTCACCACAGTGACCTCGGTGCCGGCGATGGCGAGCAGCACGGCGTACTCCACCCCGAACGGCACTTCTCCCTGGCTGTCGAGCAGCACGAGGGCGGACTTCGGGGCAGCGGCCAGGGACTGGATGACGTCGGCGGTCACCACGCGTTCGGGCGCAACCCCGGGGATGGCGGGTTGCGCCCAGCGCGTGCCCGTGGCGACGATGAAGGCTTCGCCACTGATGGACGTTGATCCGGAACCACCGAGGACGGTGATGGAACGCGGCGATTCAAACCGGGCCCGGCCTTCGACGACCTGGACCTTCGCCATCCGCAGCGCCGTGCGGATGCCGTCCGACATCTGCCTGACCAGGGCGTCCTTCCTGGCAGTGGCACTCCTGAAGTTGAACTGCTCGCCCAGGCCGATGACGCCCATCACGGCGAGTTCCTTCGCCTCGGCGTAGCGGATGGCCGCATCAAGCAGCAGGTTGGTCGGGATGCAGGCGTGATGGACGCAGGCGCCACCGGGCCTCTCTGCCTCGATGAGCGCGACCGACGCGCCGAGGGCGGATGCCTTCAGTGAAGCCGCGTAGCCGGCAGGCCCGCCGCCGATGACCACTACGTCGAAGTCAGCCATCAGACGAGCAGCCTGTAGGGCGCTTCGAGCAGTTCACGGACGGTGTTGAGGAAGGCGGCTCCCGGTGCTCCGTCCACGGCGCGATGGTCGATCGTGAGGCTAAGAGTCATTTGCTGTTGCTTTACCGGGCGATCCCCATCCCACGAGAGTCCCTCGTGGATGCGGCCGACACCAAGGATGGCGACGTTCGGCGGATTGATGATGGGCGTGAAGAAGTCGATCCCGGCCATCCCAAGGGCAGTGACCGAGAAGGTCGCGCCGGCCATGTCGTCAAGCCCGAGGGTGCCGGCCCGTGCCGCCTCAGCCAGGCGCCTGGACGTGACCGCAAGCTCCTTCAGCGGCAGAGCGTCGGCATCGCGGACCACCGGCACCACGAGCCCATCGTCGAGGGCTACGGCCATACCCACGTGCACCTCGGGCAGCAACTCGATCTCCGTGGCCCGCATGGTCGCGTTGAGCAGCCGGTGGCGCGTGAGTGCCCTGGCCACGGCCTTGATGACGAGGTCGGTGTACGTGGGCCTGATGCCCTCGGCCTCCCACTCGGCGGCGAGCGCTGTGCGAAGCTTGATCGCCTCGTCCATCGTCACCTCCATCGCCATCGTCAGTTGCGCCATCTCGTGGAGGCTGGCGTGCATCCGCTCTGCGATGACCTTTCGCATCCCGCGAACGGAGATGACTTCGCCGGCCGCATGCTGACGTGGGGGCCGCGCGCCCTCGGTGGATGGCTGTGCGCCTTCCGATCCCTTCGCGGCGAAGGCTTCGACATCCTCCCTGGTGATCCGGCCATTCGGACCGGTGCCCTGCACCAGGGCGAGGTCCACGTGCAGTTGCCCGGCAAGCCTGCGGGCGAGCGGCGAGGCAGCAATCTCTCCCGCTTCCCGGGCGGGGCCATGCCCTGAAGTGGGCGCGGGAGCGGTGGCCAGCGGCGCGCTACCCAGGTGTGCGCGGACATCCGACTCGGTGATGCGGCCTGAAGGCCCGGTGCCTGCGACTGCGACCAGGGAGAGGCCGCTCTCTTTCGCAAGCCGTCTCGCGATCGGCGAGGAGGGAACGCGCGCTTCGGGGATAGACGTAGAAGCGGACCGCACCCCGTCATCCGCCGCAGGAACGACAGCCTCGGGCGTGGGCACAAGGCCACCCGGCAACGCCTCGCCGGGCTGGAGGATGTAGGCGATGAGCCCACCCGGCTCAAGCGTCGTGCCTTCCACTACCACGTGCCGGACCACGCCGGACGCGTCGGCCTCGACCTCGAGTTCAATCTTCTCGGTCTCCATGCGGTAGAGCGGTTGCCCCTGCGCGACCGTCCCGCCGTCCGGCACGTACCACTCGGCGACCGAGCCCTCGGTCATCGTCATCCCCGCCTTCACCAGCAGTACTTCAGTTGCCATTTGTCCCCTCACTCCAGGCCGTCCGGAACAGGCCCCGGGCTGCGGCGAGTTTCAACACCAGCTGGACATCAACAACCAGCGGGCCATCCCGGCGGACGGTGAGCCCGGCGGACTGTCCGGGCTTCAGCCTGCGCTCGCGTTCGCCGTCAAGGGCCAGGACGCCCGGACCGCACACCCCGACAGTCTCACCCAGCCCGACCTGGCGGAAGGTCCTCACCGGCACCTCCGTGTAGAGTCCCGGCGCGATAGGAGCAGTGACGACGTGGCCGCCGGGCCCTGCCTCCACGACCAGGCCGCCGTCGACACTGTCGGGAAGCGGGTGCAGCAAGCCCCCAATCGCCGACATTCCCACCACTGCCGGCTCGGCCCGGGCCAGGACCAGGGTCTTCAGGCGCACCGGGCTCCAGATGGCGCGCGCACCCACGAACGCCTCATCGAGGAGCACCGCGTCGATGAGGGCGAGGTCATCCTTCTCCCCGTCGACACTCACGTGGACGGTCTTCACCTGCCGGCTCGCCTCGCCTGAGCGAACCGCCCCGGATGCCACCAGTCCCGCGGCCGCACCGGCGATGGTGCCCTCGACCATCTCCGGGAAGACGTTGTTCGTCCCGGTCGAGATGGCGACGAGTGGAGGGTCCCGCCAGCCCATCGCAAACGCCCGGTTTGTCCCGTCACCGCCCAACGTTATGACGCATCCGACACCGGACTCCCGCATCCGGTCGGCGGCACGCGTCGTGTCGAGGGCGGAGTCGGTCACGGGCGACGGAAGCCGCTCGAACACGGCGTCTTCGACCAGGTCCTCCACCGCCGCAGACACGATGCCGTGGCAATCCGGCATGTAGACGAACCGATCGATGCCGGCAGCCATGGCTCCCAGGACCGCCCGCCGCACGATGCTCAGCTTCTCGCGGTTATCGAACACCGAGGCGCTGGCAACGAGCCGGCGGATGTCCTTGCCGGATGCCGGGTTGACGACGAGCCCGACCACGCCAGGCACAGATCAGACCTGCTTGCCGAGGATGCGCCGCACTTCTGCCGCGATCTTATCGGCAGTCGGCATGTACTCCTTTTCGAGCACCGGGCTGAACGGGACCGGCGTGAATGGAGCACCGACGCGGCCGACGGGTGCGTCCAGATAGTCGAACGCCTCCTCCTGGATCTGCGCGGCGAACTCCGCGCCAATCCCGCCGAAGCGCACGGCCTCGTGGGCAATGAGCGCCCGGTGAGTCTTCCTCACTGACGCCACGACGGTCTCCGTATCGAACGGCTGCAGCGTCCGCGGGTCGACCACCTCGACATCGAGCCCGTCAGCGGAGAGCAATTCGGCCGCCTTCAAGCTCTCGCTGACCATCCGTCCCGTGGCCACAATCGTGAAGTTCGTGCCTTCCCGAATCACGTGCGCCTTGCCCAGCGGAATCTCGTAGAGCTCCTCCGGGACGTGTGCCTTCATGCCCAGGATTGTTTTCGTGTTCACCACGATGACCGGGTTGTCGTCGCGAACCGCGGCGACCATCAGCCCCTTGGCCTCGTACGGTCCCGAGGGCATGACGACCTTCAGGCCGGGAACATGGCAGAACCAGGCCTCAAGGCTCTGGCTGTGCTGGGCGGCCATGCTCGTGCCGGCGCCGGCCATGGTGTGGATGGTGAGTGGGAGCTTCGCCTTGCCCCCGAACATGTACTTCATCTTGGCTATCTGGTTGACCACTTCGTCCATGCAGACACCCATGAAGTCCATGAACATGATGTCGATGATCGGCCGGAGTCCGGTCGCCGCAGCACCGAGTCCGAGACCCATGATTCCCGACTCGGCGATAGGGGTATCGACCACTCGCTGGGGGCCGAACTCGTTCAGCAGGCCGCGACTCACACCGAAGACACTGCCGTAGAGCGCGACGTCCTCGCCCGCAATGAAGATGGTGGGATCTTCACGCATCAGCTGGGCGAACGCTTCGGCCACAGCCGACACATAGGGGATTTCGCGAGTGGCGGGAGCTTCCATCGTGGTCATGCGGCACCTCCGGCGCCCGCGGCGGTGGTGTAAATGTCTTCCATCAGGGCCGATGGCTCGGGGAAGGGACTCGCCTCGGCGAAGGCAATCGCCTCGCGAACTTCGGCCAGCGCCGCTTCGTGAACCTGCGCGGCTCCGTCCGCGGACAGGAGTCCCTGTTCCGCCAGTCGCGCCTCCATCAGCGCGATCGGGTCGCGCTGGCGCCATTCGAGCACCTCGCTGTCCTCGCGATAGATCACGCCCATCCCGCGGACGCCGACGTGGTCGAAGTACCGGTAGGTCTTGTACTCGAGGAACGTGGGCCCGTCGCCGCGCCTCGCCCGGGCGATCGCCTCACCGGCCGACTCGTACACCGCCAGGGCGTCCATCCCATCAACGACGATGCCTGGCATGCCGTAGCCCGCGGCACGGTCGGCGATGTCGTGGATGGCCTGGTGGCGTTCCTGCCGGGTGAACTCCCCGAAGCCGTTATTCTCGCAGACGAAGATTACCGGGAGCTTGTACAGCGCCGCCATGTTCGCGGCCTCATGGAACGTGCCTTCATTACTGGCCCCATCCCCAAAGAAGCAGCAGGTGACGTCGTCGGTACCGCGATACTTGTTCGAAAACGCGGCCCCGATGGCGATTGGCGGCCCCGCCCCCACGATACCGTTGGCGCCGAGCATGCCCAGGTCGAGGTCCGAGATGTGCATGCTCCCGCCCTTGCCTTTGCAGTACCCGGTCGCCCGCCCAAAGAGCTCGGCATACATCTTCTGCAAGTCACCGCCCTTGGCCACGAGGTGCCCGTGGCCGCGGTGGGTGCTGGTGATCTGGTCGCTGTCGCGGAGGTGGACCATGACGCCCGCAGCAACGGCCTCCTCCCCGACGTAGAGGTGGAGCGCGCCGGGGATCTTCCCCGACTCCATGAGCTTGCCCGCCTCCTCCTCGAAGGTGCGGATGCGAACCATCCGATTGTGGATGTCCAGAAGCACGTCCGCGGCGATGTCAGTCATGGGTGAATCACCCTCCTGCTGCAGGTAGCCGACAGCATAGCCTTTCGCGAGTCAGGCATGCAGGGAGGAGGTGTGGGGTCTGGACAATGTCTCCGCGGCGCCGGCACGGCGGCACCCTTTCTCAGCACCCGTAGGAGTACCAGCGCCCCGGCCAAACACGACCGGGCGCCAAAACGCCCACTTGCGGATTCAAAGTGTTGGTACCCTCGGAGAGACTCGAACTCCCAACCTTCTGATCCGAAGGATGCGGGCTGATTTTCGGTTCGCCGAGGTCGGTTTTGAATCTGAGATGAACGGTCCTGAAGCTCTCGTTTCGCGTCAGTCTGGGTGTCGGTCTGGGGACAAAGTCGCAGAAATTGGCCGCTAATTCAAGGCTTTCGACACCCTGTCTCGGACAATCACTTGCGGACGGAATGGCTCCCCGCCGTGATTCCTGCCCGATGCGTCATTATGTTGCGGATATCGGCATGACTGCACGGTCGTGCGTAGAGGCCATACCGTTCCGTGCCGCTGTCGAGCTGAGTCAGCCCAGGCTGCGGAGGCTGCAACCACCGCCCGAGGCGATCATCTAATCCACAGGCCCAAGCCGGACTTGGGCCAATTTCGGTCAGTGTCTTTGCGGCACCCTTGATCCTGGTCGACAGAGAAAGTCACAAAAATGATGGGAGGTCCAGACGCATCGTCCCGGCGAAATCGCCAAACGTTGCTGGCGGCTAGCCTGGTCGCCGGCGGACTTGTGTCAGGATTCCCGCGATACATATCCAGGTTGCGCCGGGCTCTGGGGAGGGCGGCAAGGCACGTGAGCGCTGCCACCCATTGTTCGAGGGCGGGCGCATCGACTATGACATCGATGGCGGCAGCGAGGCCGCGACGGATACCTTCATCCCCTGAGCGCCGGACCGTTCACGCACCCACTCGGCAGCGTGGTGCTTGACTTGCCAAGTGCAGCGGGAGAGGCGGGCGCCTGGCAGGCAGGTGCGGAGGGCCCCCCCGATGGCCCGGTCGCCGTCGCTGAGGAACCGCGAAGAGCGGGTTGTAGCGTCTGACGCCAAGTTCGTTGAGGACGTGCTCCCAGGCTTGCTGGCTGCGGTCGGGCCGATGTATCCGACGTAGTGTTTGCTCCCGTCTCCTACCTGGGCGGACCGTGAGGAACCAGTACGCCTGTCCGCGCACCTTGCAAAAGACCTCGTCGACGCCCAAGTAGAGCGCCCGTAGGACGACGGGCAGGGGCGTCTTGGGCCACCAGCACCAGAGGCTCATCAGGTCCGGCTTCGTCCGGTTGGTCCGGTCCAAGATGTGCCGGCTGGCACGATAGCTCGCACAGGCCGTTTAGAGCCCGACCAGCGGCTGCGG
>CAUJEQ010000205.1 GCA_963169135.1 Chloroflexota bacterium | reverse complement strand
GCGAGATTAGACGGGGGCGAATGAACCATTGCCGAGCGAGCCGCGTTCCGCTAGCGTTCGGCCATGCCGTCCGCAGCGGGCACTGGCGCCGGGTACCGCAGCATCTTCCCCGGCCGTGGCGGACCGGGTGTGCAGGGCCGGGCCGAGGGCAGCGCCTGGCGGCGGCGCAAGCACGGTCTTGTCGCGGAGTTGTATCGTAGGGTGGGCGGGCGGCACGGATGTGCAATCGACTTTCAGCAGGGAGCGAGCGGAAGAGTTCGGGTATTCCTGCACAGCGACGGGCTGGGAGTAGCGTGATGGAAGCAAACCGGAAAGTCATTGGATTCACAAAGGATGTGACGCGCCGGCTCACGGGCGTGCTCGGCGACGCACTGCTGGGCGTGTACGTGCACGGGTCCGCCTCGATGGACGCATTCGTGTACCCCACGAGCGACATCGACATGCTCGCGGTCAGCCACCGGGAACTGACGGACGTGGAGCGCAGGAAAGTGGCAGAGGTGCTGCTGGACCCGGACATGCCGTGTCCCGGGTCCGGGCTCGAGTTCAGCCTGGTGACGGACGACTCGCTGAACGTCGCGAGTGAGTCCCCGGCATTCGAAGTCCACATCTGCACGGTGCCGGCGAAGCGGAAATTCGTGGATGGGCGCGGGCACCCGGGCGACCCGGACCTGGTGCTGCATTACGCGATGTGCCGGGAGCACGGTTACGCAACGTTCGGGCCGCCGCCGCGCGAAGTCTTCCCCCTTATCCCGCGAGACTGGGTGCTTGAAGCGATGCTCGACGAACTCCACTGGGCCTACCTCAACGCGGACACCACCTACACGATCCTGAACGCCTGCCGGGCGGCGCAGTACGCGGAGACGGGGATGCTCGTGAGCAAGTTCGAAGCCGGGCGATGGGCCATCGAACAGCGGCACCGGCCGATGGTGGTGCAGTACGCCCTCCGCGCGCACCGGGGCAAGCCGAAGATGCTCCCGGCGCAGGAACACGCGAAGTGGTTCGTGGACTTCGCTTCCGCACGGCTCACCGCCGCGCTCGAAGCAGAAGAGGCTGCCGAAACGGACTAACCGGGGGCGCAAGCCCCCGTGCGGTGCCATACTTGCCCGGTGGCAGAGATTCGGCGGGCAATCCCGGGAGATGCCGTCCACCTGGCGCTGCTGCGGTATGAATTCCGGGCTGCGCTGAACACCCCGGTAGAGGACCGCGAGCACTTCGTCGCGCGGTGCACATCATGGATGGCCGAGCGGCTCGACGAAGGCTCGACGTGGCGGTGCTGGGTGGCGGAGGCCGGCGGGGCGATCCGCGGACACCTCTGGCTCCAGCTGATCGAGAAAATCCCAAATCCTGTCCCAGAGCGTGAACTGCACGGCTACATCACCAACGTCTACGTGCAGCCCGCTGCGCGCGGGCAGGGGACCGGTGCGATGTTGCTGGAGGCCGCGCTGGCCCACTGCCGCGCAGCAGGCGTCGACTCAGTCGTCCTCTGGCCGACGGAGCGAAGCCAGCCGTTGTACGCGCGCCACGGCTTTGCGTTTCCGCGAGACCTGATGGAGGCCGTACTCGACCCGGGGCGTGAGCCGCACTGAGCATCGCCGGGGCTACTCCTCCGTCGGTGGACCTGGCTGGACCCAGTTGTCGGGCGGAGGGGGAAACGGCGGAGGGGCCGGAATGTCCCAGGCTTCCGGCGTGGGAGTTGGCGTGGGGTTCGCCGGGACCGGAGTGGTTACCGGCGGCCGGGTGGGGGACGCCGGGACTTCGGAAGGCGGGACCTGCGTTGGCTCGGCGGGAGGAAGGGCAGCCGGCGGCGCGTACGGCGGAGGGCTGTATCCGCCCGCGAGGGGCGCAGGGCGCGGGAGCCGCCGCACCTGGTCCAGGGTGAGCTTGAGAGCCGGGGTCTTCGCAGCGACGACCGCAGGTGAGGTAGTCGCGCTGGGCGTTGGCGTTGGAGTGCGGGATTGAGAATGCGCCAGTTCGGTCTCTGTTGCCTCGGCTGGCGCAGCAGTGGGCCGTTGCGAGGCGCCGGCCATCGTCCCCTGGTAGACGATCGCGCCGGTCGCGACCAACGCGCCAACAAGGATGAACGTGCTGGACTTCACCGCGCCTCCCCAATGTGGGGATCGGCAAGGCGGCCACAGCTTCGCGGGGCGAGCCGCGTGACACGCGGGTGTGCAGCGGGTGAATGCGGGCAGGCGAGACCCCGGGCAACAAAACAGGGCCCCTCTTCCGAGAGGCCCTGTGGACGGTGAGTTGAACAGGCGGCGCCTTAGCGCTTGGTGAACTGGGGCGCCTTGCGGGCCCGCTTGAGGCCGGCCTTCTTGCGCTCCTTCATGCGGGGGTCGCGGGTGAGGAGGTTTTCGGGCCGCTTGAGTGCGGGCTTGATGCTGGGGTCGGAGGCGACCAGGGCGCGGGCGATACCCATCTGGATGGCGCCTGCCCAGCCGCTGACTCCTCCGCCCTCGCACTTGATCTGGGCGCTGAAGCGGCCCTCGCGGCCGAGGCGCGTCAGCGGCGAGAGTATCTCGGCGCGGTGGGTATCGCGCGAGAAGATCTCTTCGAAGGGCTTGCCGTTAACGACGACGGCGCCATTGCCGGGGTAGAGGCGGACACGCGCGACGGCAGTCTTGCGGCGGCCGGTGCCATAGAAGTACTGGTCAGCCATGGGTTACTCCTCGCTCGTTTCGCTCTTGGCCGTCGAGCGGCGGCGTGCTGGTTTCTTGGGGGCTTCGGCGGCTTCGGCTGTTGCCTCGGCCGTGGCTTCGGGCGCGTCAGCAACCGCGGCCTTGCGGCGGGGGCGCTTTGGGGCCTCGGCTTCCACCGCGGGCGCCTCGGCGGCGGGCTTCCGGGCTGCCCGGGCCTTTGGAGCAGGTGCCTCGATTGGGGCTTCAGCTGCCGGGGTCTCGGCAACCGGAGTCTCAGCCGGAGTCTCTTCGACCGTCTTGCGGACGCGGGCACGGGCCTGCTTGGCGGCGGCAGCGGCCGGGGATGGGGCAGGGGCCAAGCGGGCCGGGGCTGCGGTCTCGGCCGTGGTCACCTGGGGCACGCTGAGAGGGCGGAGGCGCGGGGCCTTCAGGTTGACGTTCGCGAGTTCGGCCGTGGCGGCCTTACGGGCCTCCTGGGCCTTCAGGCTGCCGGCGATCTGCGACTGGTGCGGATGGTTGGCGCCAGCGTAGACCTTGAGGTGCCTGATCATCTTCTTGCCGAGCGGCCCGCCGGGGAGCATCCCCCAGACCGCCTGCTCGATGACCCTGTCGGGGAAACGTGCCATCTGGTCGGCGAAGGAGCGCGCCTTGAGCCCGCCCGGATAGCCGGAATGGGTGTAGTAGGTGTTCTGCTCGGCCTTGCGCCCGCTGACCTTCACCTGGGAGGCGTTGATGACGATGACGAAGTCGCCGTCGTCCAGGTGCGGCTCATAAGTCGGCTTGTGTTTGCCCCGGAGGAGCGTCGCCACTTCGGTCGCGACGCGGCCAAGCGGGCGGCCGGCAGCGTCAATGACGTGCCAGTCCTTGTAGACCTCGGAGGCCTTGATGCGGACGGTTGAGTTCATGCCACGTATCCCTCGTCGTACCACACGCGCTCGAGACACAGACCATGGGCGGGGGCGACGTACGCCATCGAACCTGGCTGTGCCTGC
>CAUJEQ010000204.1 GCA_963169135.1 Chloroflexota bacterium | reverse complement strand
CAACCCCTTCCGCGTGGTCGCAACCGACAACAAGTTCGACAAGACCGAAATCGTGGCCGGCCCGAACGCTGAAATCACGGTCACGCTCGTGAACAACGGCGCGGCGAAGCACAACATCCACTTCACCGATAAGGCGGGCGGGGCCACGCTTGCCCCGGGCGCGCAGGGCGAGATCATCGATGGGGGCGGTATCGAGACGAAAGTGACTTTCACCACGCCGGGCGCCGGTGACTACTACTTTTTCTGCGACCTGCATCCGGCCGAGATGAACGGGACCTTCAAGGTAGTCGAAGGTGGCCCGACCGGCACCGGCGAAACGACGAATGGCGGCGGCGAAACGCCGGGGGCCACGCAGGTCATCGCAAAAGACAACTACTTCGACGTGGAGACGCTGAATGCAGAGGCTGGCGTCCCGTACACCGTGACGCTGACCAACGAGGGTGAGGCACTCCACAACATCCACTTCTTTGACAAGAAGGGCGGCGTGACGCTTGTGGAAGGCGCTGAGGGGAAGATCATCAAGGGCGGTGAGACTGACACCATCACGTTCACGGTGCCAAACCCCGGAACGTATTACTTCCACTGCGACATCCATCCGGTGGAGATGACTGGCGACTTCATCGTCCAGTAGCTCACTGCAGGCACGAGCCGGTCAGAGAGCCCCGAAGCAATTGCTACGGAACTTTCTGACTCGTTGGTACTTTGCAGACGGGCTACTCGAAGGCGCCATCGGCGAGGAGTTCGATGAACTCGTCCTCGCTCAGCCCGGCGACCTCCTTGAAGACGTACTCGTTGTCTTCGCCCAGGCAGGGGGCGGCCTTCCGCAGTTCGGTTGGCGTCTTCGAGAGCCGAAATGCCGGGCCATCGTAGGTTCGGAGACCCATTACGGGGTGCTGGAGCTTCCAGTAGTGGCCGCGGTGGGCCAGCTGGGGGTCGGCGTGCATGGCTTCGGGGGACTGGACGATGCCGCAGGGCACGCCGAACGACTGCATCAGTTCTACGATCTCCTCGGTGGTGAACTTGCGCACCGGCGGACCTTCGACGCCTTCCTCGGTCTGAAGAGCGGGCTCCCGCTCGAGACGGGTGAAGTCTTCGAACCAGAACCCGAGGTGCCGGTCGATCTCCTTGAGCTCGTTGATGCGCTGCCAGCGGCGGCGCATGCGGTCCATGTCGCACCACTCGGGGCGTCCAAGAGCGGCTTTCAGACCCTCCCAGTGCTTCTCGGTTGCACAGGCGATGGCGATCCAGCGGCCGTCGCGGCACTTGTAGGCATTGTGGGGCGCCGCCTCCATGTCGTGGTTACCCAGCCGGACCTGCTCGTGGCCGTTGGCGGTCCAGTCGAGGATGGCAGTGCCCAGGCCGTGGACGGCAGCCTCCATCTGGCCGAAGTCGATGTACTGGCCCTTTCCGGTCCGCCTGCGGTAGTCGAGGGCGGCGATGAGGGCGGTCGCCGCGAGGTGTGGCACGAGAAAGTCGGTGTAGGCGACGCCTGTGCCGATAGGGGGCTGATCCGGCCAGCCAGTCATGTGGTTGTAGCCGGCAGCGGCCTGGAGGACATGGCCGTAACCCATGTAGCTCGCCCACGGGCCGGTCTGGCCATAGAGCGGCATGGAGATCATGAGGAGGTCGGGCCGGAGCTGGCGGAGCGACTCGTAGTCCAGCCCGAACTTTGCCATCGTTCCCGGCGTGAACGACTCGGTTACCACGTCGCAGGTGGCGATAAAGCGCTTGATGAGCTCGGGGCCGCGCGGGTGCTTCAGGTTCACGGTGGCGCCGAGCTTGGAGCTGTTGAAGTTCGCGTAGTAGCCCGAACGGTCGATGCCCGGCTGGTCGTCAACGAATGGGCCAACGCGGCGGAGGGCTTCCGGGTAGGTGCTGGACTCGATCCGGACGACTTCCGCGCCGTGGTCGGCCAGGTACTTGGAGACGATGGGCCCGACCCCGACCCAGGCGAAGTCGGCGACTCGGAGGCCTTCGAACACTTTCTTGAGTGCATCGGACATCGGGTTACACCACCATCTTCAGCTTGAGGCGCCGCAGCTCCGCTTCGTCGAGACGAAGGAGGCTGCCGTAGACCTGGATGTTATGTTCGCCCACATGGGGAGCCCTGCCACGCTGCTTCCAGGGCGTCTCGCTCAGCTTGAACGGCGCGCCCGGATAGATGAACGACTCGCCGAGGTCCTCATGGACGACCCGAATCCAGTAGTCGCGAGCTGCGAGGTGTTTGCTGTCGACGATCTCGCAAGGACTGAAGACCGGAGCCCAGCCTGCACCACGCCGCTGGGCTTCTTCGACGAGTGCTTCCTTCTTGCGGGTCCGGAGGAAGGCAGCGAGGGTGTCCTCGACATGGCTGACGTCCTCGGGAGGCAGCGGCTGGAGCGAGGTGAGGCGCGCGCGCCATTCGGGCGAATCGAGTCCGCGCGCTTCGCCAGCCTCGGCCAGCCAGTCGATGATGGCATTGGCGCCCGTGCCGATGAGGCCGCCCGTCTGGAGGGCGACGAGCCATCCATCGGCGGTTTCGAAGAGATACCGCGCGCCCTTCACACCGCTTGCATTCCGATGCATTCCCGGCCCGGAGGCGTTCGTGCGGCGGATGTCCCAGATCTGCTGGGTGTTGTCCATCGCGTTGGCGACGGCCTCCTGCATCGACACATCGACGTGCTGACCGACGCCGTCGTTCACACCGCGAGCATAGAGCGCGACCATGGCGCCAACCGCCGCCTGGAAGTTGACCTGGGCGTAGGCCTGGGGCGCGGTGACGCGGACGGGACCGTGCTCGTCGTCGCCGTTGAGGTGCATGAGGCCGCCCATGGCCTGGCCGACGATGTCGGTGGCCTGCCATTTCGCGTAGGGCCCTGTCTGGCCGAAGTTCGTGATACTCACGAGGATGGCTGACGAGTTCGCGGCGCTGACGGATGCGTAGTCGATGCAGTGGGGGGCCGCGTCGCCGGGGGTGTTCGTCTCGATTACTATGTCGGAGAGCGCAATGAGGCGGCGAAGGATTTCGCGGCCCGCTTCGAGCTTGAGCTGGAGGGTAACGGAGCGCTTGCCGGCGTTCATGGTCCACCAGTAGAGGCTCGTGTCCGGCCCAGACTCGCCCTTGAAGAACGGGCCATTCTGGCGAGTTGGGTCGCCGTCACGAGGGGGTTCGACCTTGATCACATCGGCGCCGAGTTCGCCGAGGATCCGGGCACAGAGCTGGCCCTTCTCGTCGGCGAAGTCCAGCACACGGTATCCGGCGAGGGGGCCCGCGGGGTGTTCGAGCGGAATAGTTGGGCTCTCAGGGTTCATATAGAGGTGTTCTACCGGTTCGCCGGTCGGGGTTCAAACGGCCGAACGCATGAGCGCGGATAGCGGCTCGTGCTCTCCATCAAGGTCGCCATCGAGGGCGTCCTGGATGCGCTGGCGGAGGAGGTCGAGTCCCCAGCGGCGCTCTGCCGAAATGGCCACCACATTGCGTGGTGGGGCACCGGCCCCCTGCAGCACGGCTCGCGCCTCATCGAAGTCGGCGACGCGGGTGCCGTCCTCATTCGTGAGCAGGTCGACCTTGTTCAGTGCGAGCAGCCGCGGTTTCGACTCGACCCCGAGATCCTTCAGGGTGGCGTCGACCGTCTCGGTCTGCTCGTAGGCGTTGGTGTGCGAGATGTCGATGACATGGAGGAGCAAGTCGGCTTCTTCGAGTTCTTCGAGCGTGGCGCGGAAGGCCGCGACGAGCCCGGTTGGAAGCTTCTGGATGAAGCCCACGGTATCGGTCAGGAGGACGACCTCGCCGGATGGAAGGCTTATGCGCCGGGTGACCGGGTCGAGCGTGGCAAAGAGCTTGTCCTCGGCGAGCACATCGGCGCCGCTGAGTGCGCGCATGAGGGTGGACTTGCCTGCGTTCGTATAGCCGACGAGTGCGATGACCGGCATGTTGTTGCGGGCGCGCCGGCGGCGGTAGAGCTCCCTCTGGGTGCGGACCTCTTCGAGGTCGCGGCGGATCTTGGAGATCCGGTTGCGGATCAGGCGGCGGTCGGTCTCGATCTGGGTTTCGCCGGGGCCGCGGGTGCCGATGGCGCCTTCCATACGCTCGAGGTGGGACCACTGGCCGGCAAGCCGGGGCAGCAGGTACTGCATCTGGGCGAGCTCGACCTGGGCGCGGCCCTCGCGGGTGTTGGCGCGTGTCGCGAAGATGTCGAGGATGAGGGCGGTGCGGTCGATCACCTTGACGCCCAGCGTGCGCTCGAGGTTGCGCTGCTGCGAGGGCGAGAGCTCGTCGTCGAAGATGACAACGTTGGCTCCAAGCTGCTTGCTGGCTTCGGTGACCTCGTCGACCTTGCCCTTGCCGATGTAGGTGGCGGGGTGGGGGTGTTCGAGCTTCTGGGTTGTGGACCCGACGACATCGGCGCCTGCGGTCTTGGCCAGCTCGGCGAGCTCCTGTAATGACTCTACGGCGGGGAGGAGGGCGCCGGGCGTATCGGCGGCAACCAGGTAGGCGCGGTCAGCGACACGGGCGGTGGATTGGAGGGTTCTTGGCATGTGTTGGATCCAGCGTAGCGGGTTGTGGGCGCGGGGTGCGAGGCTCTGTGTGAGAGGAAGCCATGCATAACGCTTGACGTTATGCATGGGCGACATTCAAGCTGGGGCGTGATCAAGTCGTTCGGGAACAGCGAAACCGAACGCGTCTTCCGCGGAGAGATCGCCCGTCGCCTCACACGCGAGATCCAGGTGGCTGCGCTCCGAAAGCCACTCGTGCTTCACGCGGCCACCGATGTTGAGGAACTGCGCAGTCCGCCCGGGAACAGGCTCGAACGACTGGCCAGCGATCGTGCGGGTCAGATGAGCCTTCGCGTCAATGATCAGTGGAGAATTTGTTTCCGCTGGGATGAAGGAGATGCTTACGATGTCGAAATCACCGACTACCGCTGATGACCGGGGCGAACTCCTCGATCTCATCCCTCCGGGCGAAATTCTCCTCGAGGAGTTCCTGAGGCCCCTCGGAATGAGCCAGTACCGGCTCGCGCGGGAGTTGCGGGTGCCTCCGAGGCGCATCAACGAGATCGTTCACGGCACCAGGTCAATCACCGCAGACACCGCCTTACGGCTGGCACGCTTCTTCGGAACCTCGGCCCAGTTCTGGATGAACCTCCAGACTGAGTTCGACGTCCGCAGGGCCAAACGGGGCCTGGGCGACACCATCGAGCGGGAGATCGAGCCTCTCACTCGTCCCGCATAGGGCTCAGAAGGCGAAGATCTCCTGCAGCGTGCCGAGGACGGCATCCGTCGTCTCGCGGTCGAGCGTTCCCATCCGGCGGACCAGGCGAGCCTGGTCGACGGTCCTCAACTGGTCGAGTACGACCATGCCGTCGCGGCCCTGGAACCCGCATGCCACGCGCGAGGGATAGAGCTTTCCGGCCGTTGTCAGGGGCGCCACGATGGCGGTCCTGAGGTGCCGGTTCATGTCATCCGGCGACACGACGACGCAGGGACGCGTCTTCCGAATCTCGCTGCCCACCGTTGGGTCGAGATTGACGAGCCAGACCTCGAAGCGTGTTACTCCCATTCCCACTCGGCGTCGTCCCACTCTGAGCGCAGAGCATCAT
>CAUJEQ010000203.1 GCA_963169135.1 Chloroflexota bacterium | reverse complement strand
AGATGTTGAGCGTGAATCTCACCACGGGGGAGATCACGGTCGAGCGGCCCGCCGAATCACTTTATCGCCAATACCTGGGCGGCTACGGGATAGGAGCGCGGATGCTCTGGGACCGCGTCCCCAGGGGCGCCGACCCGCTCGGACCAGACAACATGCTGGGGATGTTCGCCGGGCTGCTGACCGGTACGCCGTTGTTCGGCCAGCGCTGGCAGGTCGTCTGCAAGAGCCCGTTGACCGGCGGCTGGGGCGACGCGAACTGCGGCGGGGACTTCGGTGGCGTCCTCAAGCTCTCGGGCTGGGACGGCATCATGTTCTTCGGGAAGGCGGCAAAGCCCGTCTACCTGGTTATCGACAACGATAAGGTCGAACTGCGCGACGCCGGTGACCAGTGGGGCCAGGGCGCCATCGAGAACGAGACGTTCCTGAAGGCACGGCACGGCAAGCGCGCCAGCGTCGCGAACATCGGTCCCGCGGGCGAGACCCTCTCGCTCATCAGCGGCGTATGCAACGACCACGGTCGGCTTGCGGCACGCTCGGGTGTCGGCGCGGTCATGGGTTCGAAGAACCTGAAGGCGGTTGTGGCGCTCACCGAGCGCAAAGTCATCGCCCAGACGCCCGAGACCATCAAGATGCTGCGATCGAACCTGGACGACTTCGTGAAGCCGCTAAAGGACTTCTTCCACACCTTCGGCACGACGGGCATCACGAGTATGAGCGCGCTTAACGGCGACTCGCCGGTGAAGAACTGGGGCGGCGTCGGGATCGTGGACTTTCCCGCGGAAGTGAGCGGCAAGATCAACGGCGGCACCGCAATCAACCCGAAGATGGACAAGCCGTACGGCTGCTGGCGCTGCCCGGTAGCCTGTGGCGCCGAATCGGTCGCATCGACGAACGAAAAGTACCCGTACCCGCATCACACGCACCGGCCCGAATACGAGGCGATGGGCGCCTTCGGGACCATGAACCTGATGGCCGACCCGGATGCGCTCATCTACGCAAACCACCTGAGCAATGAGTACGGCTTCGACGTCATCAGTGCGGGTGGGGCCATTTCGATGGCGATAGAGTGCTATCAGAATGGCATCATCACGAAGGAAGACACCGAGGGCCTGGAGCTCAACTGGGGCAGCCCGGATTCGGTGATTGAGTTCTTGAAGATGATGGGCGAGCGCAAGGGTATCGCTGCGGTGTTTGCCGACGGTGTGAAAGTCGCGGGCGAGAAGATCGGGCACGGCGCGGAGAAGTTCGCAATGCACATCGGCGGGCAGGAACTGCCGATGCACGACCCGAAACTCCAGCCGGAGTACCACACGACGTACAAGCTCGACCCGACCCCGGGCCGCCACACCCAGTACGAAGGGAACAAGCGCCTCGGGAAGATCCCGCCGGCGCCGAAGGACAACAAGGATTACTCCGGCCGTGGCGAACACCACAAAGGCGCGAGCGAGTACATGCACGTGGTGAACTCCGGCGGTATGTGCCAGTTCGTGATGATGATGGCCAACACGGCGAACATGCCCGACTGGTTCAACGCGGTCACGGGCTGGGACATGAGCCTCGACGAGATGATGGCGGTCGGCGAGCGGATCGCGAACATGCGCATGGCCTACGAGGTCCGTGAGGGTGGCAACCCGCGCAAGCGCAATGTCCCGACGCGGGTGACCGGGGAGACCACGGAAGCAACCCACACCGGGCCGCTCGCCGGGGTCAAGCTCGACACCGAGCTCCTGGAGACGGACTTCTTGAAGGCCTGCGGGTGGGATACCGAATCCTGCAAGCCCTCGAAGGCGAAGCTTGAGTCGCTCGGGCTGCCTGAAGTTGCGGCTGCCCTGCACGGCTAACAACCGGCGCACCGGCTAAGCGAGAAGGGGTCACCTCTTGGTGGCCCCTTCTCTTTGCGCGCGGGCCAGGGCGTCAAAGGATGCGGAACACGGGATGGTCCTGCGCGATGCGGGCGATTTCATCGTCGGAAACGTCCGCGTTTGGCAGGCCAAAGAACTTCTTCGCCTCCATCGCCCAGAGCTTGAGGTAGGCCCGGAGGATCGGCACCTTCTCCCCGTCCGGCACTTCGGCCACGCGGATAGGCTCCTGGTGGCGGCCCTTGCGCAGGACACCCTCGCCGGAAGCGCGGATGTTGCGGACCCAGTGTGTCAGCCCACGCGGCGCGACGAGGTAGCGTTGTCCCTCAAACGTCAGCGGATTGACCGGGGTCGTCCGCCACTCGCCCGACTTGCGCCCGCGAACGGCCAGGACTCGGGAGCCGCGCAGGCTGACCCCGAGCGTGCCGGTGAGGAAGGCGATGGCGGGATTGAAGACGGCGCGGGTGACGAAGTCGGGTTTCTGGTAGCGCATGGATGGCTCCTGCGGTGATGTCTAACCATGTAAGATTTGCACGGTTCGTGTCAAGCCTTACACTGTTAAGGATGCCACACCCTTCCCGGATCTCTCCCGAATCGATCACGAAGCTTGCCCGCGCGCTACTCGAGGAGCACGGAGTCGAAGGGCTTTCGATGCGTGAGCTCGCCCGGCGGCTCGGTGTGCGGGCGCCGTCGCTCTACTTTCACGTCGAAGGACGGGACGACCTGATTCGCCTGTTGGCGACCGCGGGGCTGCGCGAGCTGGGTGCGATGCTGACCGAGGCGGACGCGGGGGCGCTGGGGCCCGGGCCCCGGCTGCACGCCATGGCGGACGCCTACGCGAGCTTTGGCTTTGCTTCGCCGCAACTTTTCAGCCTGATCTTCGGGCCGTGCCCGGAGGAACGCCGGGCCGAAGATCAGGCCGCTGCAGCGGCCTCTGAGCCGCTGCTCTCGGCCGTTGCAGAGCTCGTGGAGCCCGGGGATGTGCTCGACATCGCCCAGGCGTTCTGGTCGCTCGTGCACGGCTATACAACACTCGCGCTCAGCGACCAGTTCCTCATGGGCGGGGACCCGCGCCGCGCGATCCACCGGGCGGTCGACTACCTGATGGCCGGGATTGGGCCCGAGCGAGATTAGACGGGGGCGAATGAACCATTGCCGAGCGAGCCGCGTTCCGCTAGCGTTCGGCCATGCCGTCCGCAGCGGGCACTGGCGCCGGGTACCGCAGCATCTTCCCCGGCCGTGGCGGACCGGGTGTGCAGGGCCGG
>CAUJEQ010000202.1 GCA_963169135.1 Chloroflexota bacterium | reverse complement strand
CAGGGTAGCGGAACTGGGCGCCAGCGCGGCAGCGGGAGCCTCAAGGGGCCATGAACCAGCTTCCGGCGATGGTGGCGAAGCGGTTCGGCTGTTCGAGGTTGGCCAGGTGGCCCGCATCGAGGATCGTCTTGGCTTCGGCCCATTCGAGCTGATTCCTCCAGACCTGACCGTAGGCCGGCGGCACGAAGCGGTCCCCCGCCCCAGTGACCACGATGGTGTGGGCTTTGATGCGCGGGAGCCGCTTGATGACGCCCGTATCCGGCAGGGGCCACAGGAACTTCGCCGCAGCCTTCAGGTCCTTCATCTCCTGGACGTAGTTCTCGAGCACGTCGATGGTCCCGTCGCGGAGGGTGAGGTTCTCGCGGCGAGCCGGGTCGGCGAAGAGGACCTCCGTGGCGCGCATGGGGTGCTGGGCGAAGGGGTCTTGGCCTCCGATCGATTCTTCCCAGATGCCGACCGGGTTCGCGAGGACGAGCTTCTTGACGCGGTCGGGACGGATGGCCGCGATCTCAGCGGCGATCCATGCGCCGATGGAATGGCCGAGCACGTGGACCTGTTCGAGACCGAGGTGGTCAAGGAAGTCGATGTAGTGCAGGACGAGGTCGAGGCCGTCGTCTACCTCGTCGATGCCCTCGGAGGGCCCCCAGCCGGGATGGTATGGGGCGATGACATCGAAGCGCGTGGCGAGTTCGCCAATAGCCGGTTCCCAGCCCTGGAGACCGGCGATGTGGTGCAGGTAGAGCAGGGGGGCGCCAGCACCGCCGCGGAAGTAGTGCACGGGAGACTTGCCGGGACGAAGGACTGCGGTCAGTTGATCCATGGCGATGTCCCTCAGGCCTTCACGATTTCGTTGATGGACCGCGGCGATGCCATCAAGCCGGCATGGAGCGGTTTTGGCGACCAGTGGTCTTCGTACCCGTCCCAGAGGTGCCGGAGTTTCGGCATGACCCGTTCGGCAAAGAGGCGAGTGCTCTTCTCGCACCTGTCCCGCGGCATGTCGCCGATGTGCATGAGGCAGAAGACGTGGCCGACTTTGAGCGAAGTGATGAGATGCTCCATCTGCTCGGTGACCTGTTTCGGATCGCCGGAAACGAGGAAGCCCTCGTCGACGCACTGGCGGTAGGACTTGCCGACGGCGCCGCCGGAGCTGACGCCGCCGACCTGCGACTTGAGACCGGCGCGAATCGTTGCCTCGGTGCGGTAGCCCGGAGCGTCGGCGAAACCGGGATAGACGTGCAGACAGCGTTCGAAGAAGTAGCGAGCGTGCTGGAAGTAGCTTTCTTCGGCCTCCGCATCGCTTTCGGCGACGATGATCTGCTGGGCGAAGGAGCCCTGGTAGGGGTTGAACGGCTTGCCGAGGGCCTCGATCCGGTCCCAGAAGCCGGTCATGAGCTGAGCGCCGCGCTTGAAGCCGCTGAAGCTCAAGTAGCTGTAGTTGTATTCCTTCTCCGCGCAGAAGTCCCACGTTTCGACGGAACCCCCGCCGGGGATCCAGATGGGCGGGTGGGGTTTCTGGATGGGGCGCGGCCAGACGTTCACGTAGCGGAGCTTGTTGAACTTCCCGTTCCAGGCGAAGACATCCGGGTCAGTCCAGGCGCGGATGATGAGGTCGTGATTCTCCGCGTAGCGTTCGCGAAGCGTGGCCGGGTTCGAACCGAAGGCGTAGTTCGTGTCCATCGACGTGCCGACCGGGAAGCCCGCGATGAGGCGGCCGCCGGAAATGACGTCGAGCATCGCCATTTCTTCGGCAACGCGGGTCGGGGGGTTGTAGAGGGCAATCGACTGACCGAGGAGGACGATGCTGACGTCTTTCGTCCGGCGCGCGAGCGTGGCCGCCATGATGGCGGGCGAGGGCATGAGCCCATAGGCATTCGCGTGATGCTCGTTTACCCCGACTCCGTCGAACCCGAGTTCGGCGGCGAACTCCAGGAGATCGAGGTAGTCGTTGTAGACCTGGTGGCCCCTCACCGGGTCGTACAGGCGGGAGTCGACATCGACCCAGACGCTGCGGTGGTTCTGGCGGAAGTCCTCCGGGAGGTAGGGATAGGGCATGAGGTTGAACCAGTGGAACTTCACTCGGGCCTCCGGGACGCGGTCTTTCGCGTGGCGCTAAATGATTGCACAGCCGTATGAGCATGGAAAGACACCACCATGATGCGCCGATTGGTCGTGGCTCGACCGGCTATTCGCCGGCTGCTTCGGAGCCCTGTTCCGGTTCGTGGCCGGGGACGACCCGGAAGGCGCAAGTGGGTGCGCCACCGACGCGCGAGCCCATCGACTGAACGGTGCCGTGCGCAATGGTCGTCTCGATGACCCTCCGTTCGATCTCGCAGAACTCCGGATGTTCTCTCGCGACACGGATGAAAGGGCAGTGGCGCAGAGTCACCTTCCAGTCGCTCTCGCTGGTCACTTCCCAGAGAGGGAAGAAGCCCTGGCGCTCCTGAAGGCTGGCAAGCTTCTCAACGCGGCCTTCGAACGTGGCTGCCGAGACGCCGGCAAGGGCCTGGCTCTGCTGTATCTGCTCCAGAACGTCGAAGACCTGGGTCTTGCACTCTGGATGGCTGTCGATGGCGGCCAGCAGCGCCAGGGCGATGGCGGCGTAACCCTGCGGGAACAACTCCTCGCCCGTTGGCGTGAGGCAAAACACGTGTGTCGGGCGCCCCGGGCCGTCGCGGCGGCGCGAGTGCTTGACGAAGCCATCGGATTCGAGCGAGTAGAGGTGCATGCGGACGGCGGCAATGGAAAGGTAGCTCGCGCGCGCGAGTTGCTCCGCCGTCGCCTCGCCACGTTCCTTTATGCCCAGGAGCAGGAGGCGGCGAGTCGGGGGCAAGAGGTCCAGAGCGATGGGCGACGGCATGATCCTTCCCGATGCCCCCGGAATAGTACTTTGGAGACATGGGGCCGGAGCCCCTGTCCATTATGGTTTCGGCACGTCCGCCGCGCTAATGAGTGCGGAGGTGACGGGCCCCCTGGGGCCGGATTCGTGAGTTTCGTCGGAGAACTTCGCGAAATGCGCCCGGAGAGAAGAGCGCAGCGGGACAGGCTCCTTACATGTCCTCAACCCGGTGCGGCGGGCACCACGCGGAGCCCTGGCGCCCATCGACCGCATCCGCGGCGCGCCGCAGCGCAGCCGCCAGCTGGCCACGGAGGCCGGAATCGGGGTATTGCTCCCGGAGCGCCTTGCGACGGGCACTGACAACCAGTTGCTCGTGGTGTCTGCGGCGGGCGTCTTCGTACATCAAGATGGGGTCCTGGAGCATGGGATGGGGCCTCCATTCCGGTTTGCATGGACAACGAGCGGGCGGGCCAGAAGTAACGGCTAAGGTTGCCTAATCATTTCGCGTGCGGGCGCACGCATGTTCTGGTAGCCTCTCGCCCAGATGGTGCGATTCCTCCACACGTCCGACTGGCAACTCGGGATGACCCGGCACTTCCTGCGGCCGGAAGCGCAGGCGCGATTTGGCGCGGCAAGGATCGACGCGATCCGCACCGTTGGGCGCATCGCGGCTGAGCACGACTGCCGCTTTGTCGTAGTCGCAGGCGACGTATTCGAGTCGAACATGGTCGACCGCAGCGTCGTGTTGCGAGCCCTCGGGGCGATGCGGGAGGCGAAGGTCGACTTCTACCTGCTGCCGGGGAATCACGACCCGCTGGACGCCGGCTCCGTGTACGCGTCGCGGATGTTCGGCGAGAACCGGCCGCCCAACGTGTACGTGCTGGGCGAAGAGCCGGTGCAGGTGGAGCCGGGAGTGACCGTCATCGGAGCGCCGTGGCTCGCGAAGCGCATGACCGCCGAGCCGGTGGGCGCGGCGCTCCAGCGGGCGCGAGAACTCCGGGGGACGCGAATCATCGTGGGGCACGGGGCGGCGAACACGCTGGTGCCCGACATGGAGACCGGGACGCTCATCGACGTGGCGCAAGCCGAAGCCGCGATTGGAGCTGGCACAGTCCAGTACATCGCCCTGGGCGACCGGCATTCGCGCACGGCGGCGGGAAGCAGCGGGCGAATCTGGTATTCGGGAGCCCCCGAGCCGACCGACTATGACGAGGATGACCCGGGCTGGGTGCTGGTGATCGATGCGGGCGAGTCCTCCTGCGAGGTGCAGGCCGTGAGAACTTCCACGTGGAGGTTCGTGCGCCAGCCGTTCGAGCTCGCCGGGCGGAGCGACATCGCACGGGTGCGGACATGGCTGGACGGGTTGCTCAACAAGGAGCGAACAATTCTGAAGCTCTCATTCGTTGGGACGCTGAACCTGGCGGGGCGGGCCGAACTGGACGACGCGCTCGCCCACCATGCGGAAATGTTCGCGGCAATTGAACAGTGGGAGCGCCACACAGACCTCGTGTTGCTGGCGGAAGAAACGGACTTCTCGGACCTCGGTCTGGCCGGCTTCGCAGAGTTGGCAGCGGAGGAACTGGCGGCGGCGGCCAGCGGCGAGGGCGAACACGCTGTGGGGGCGCGCGATGCGCTCGCATTACTTTACCGGCTCTCGCGGGGTACGGCATGAGGATCCACCGGCTGGTGCTGCGCAACTACCGGGCGATCCGCGAGTACCGCCTGGAACTCCCGGCGAGCGGAGTCGTCGTGATCGAAGGCGAGAACGAAATCGGGAAGTCGAGCATCGCGGAGGCCCTGTGGCTCGTGTTTGAAATCCCGGATTCGTCGGATAGCGAACGGGTCCGGAGCATCAAGCCGGTGGACCGCGACGCGGCGACGGAAGTCGAAATCGACGTCAGCAGCGGGCCTTACCGGGTCACGTACTTGAAGCGGTGTCACCGGGCTCCGCGGACCGAACTGCGGGTGGAGGCGCCCCGTCCGGAGCACGTCACCGGCCGGGAAGCGCACGACAGAGCAGCGGCGATCCTGAAGGAGACGACCGACACCGCGCTCTGGGCAGCGCTGCGACTGCTCCAGGGCGAGGCCCTCAACGACGTCGCGCTCAGCGGGCAACTCTCGCTGGCGGCAGCCCTCGACGAGGCGGCATCCGCCAAGCTGGGGGGCGACCACGAACAGACGCTCATCGAGCGGGCGCATCGGGAGTACCGCCTGTACTTCACCGAGACGGGCAAGGAGAACAAGGACTTCGCGCTCCTGCGGTCGGCGGCAGGCACTGCCCAGGCGAACGTCGGGCGGCTCTCGGGGAACATCAGCGACCTCGAAGCACTGGCCGAACGCTGCGTCGTGCTCGAAGACGAGGTTGCACGCCACACCGCCGAGCGCTCGGCAGCCGAGGCCGAGACGGAACAGCTACGCCGGGGAGCCGAGGAGCGGCAGAAGCTTGAGGGGCTCGTCTCCAAACTGGAGGCGCAGGCGAAGCTCGCACGGTCTCAGCGGGATGCCGCGCAAGCGGAAGTGACGCGGCGGGCGAGCCTGGCTTCGGAGTTGCACCGGCTCAGGGAGCAGATCGCGGCACTCGAACCCCAGCGAGCGGGGACACTGGCCGAACTGCGCGAGGCGACTGAGGCTCTTGAGAGTGCCAGGGCCGCTGAGGAGGCGGCCGAAGCGGAACACGCCGCCCGGACCGTCGCGGCAAAGATCGCGGGGGACGACTTCAGTTACTTCCAGGAGAGGCTCCAGGCGGAGCTGATGGCAGAACGCGTGGAGCGGGTTGCCCGGAACCAGGCCGAACTGCGGGCGCTGGCTGAACGGCTCAATGACATCAAGGTCAACGGACGGGTGCTGGAGGATCTGGATGCCCTGGAGCGCGAACACCAGCGGGCGGAGCTGCGGCTGGAAGCGGAGGGCACGGCGATTGAAGTCACCGCACCGGACCCGATCGACATCCGCCTCAACGGCGAGGACGCGCGCATCGTGCCCGGAGTGCCGTTCCAGGCACAGGTGACGGGAGAGGCGGCCCTGGGACTGCCCGGCGGGGTGGAAGTTCGGCTACGCGCTGGGCAGGGAGCCTCGGAGTTGGCGGCCCGAGCCACGGAGGCGAAAGGCCGGCTGGAATCGCGCCTGGACGACGTAGGGGTAGCTTCGATTGCGGCCGCGCGCGAACTGGAAACGGAGCGCCGATCGGCGCTGGAGCGCAGGGCCAGTTTGCAGGAGCAGATCGAGGCAGACCTCCGCGATCAAACCGCCGCGAGCCTGGCGGCGAAGCTTGAACGCACCCGGGAACGGGTGCGCCAGTACGAAACCGAGCGGGCTTCCGATGTGCCTCTGCCACCGTCGCTCGAAGCTGCCCGCGAGGCAAAAGACCGGGCCGAGGACGTCGTGGCCCTGACGGAAGCGGCCAAGCGCGTGGCCCGGCGAGAGGCGAAGGAAGCGGCAGACCGGCGCACGTTATCGAAGGAGGGCCTTGACCGGCTGGAGCGCCAGCATGAAGCGCAGGTGCGGGCCGCAGCGGAAATCGCGAGGAGCTTGCAGGAAGCTCATGAGGCCAGGGCAGACGCAGTGCTCGCGAGTGAACTCGCCGGCGCCAGCGAAGCAGCGAGCCGCCTCGAACGGGAAATGGATGAAACACGGGAACTGCTCGTCGCGTGCCCCGACACGACGGCGGCGCTGGCAGAAGCCAGGACGCGGTCTCGACAGGCGGAAGAAGCTCTGCGGCGGGCGGAAACGGAACGTTCGGAGGCTCGCGGCGCACTGCAGAACGCGGGCGAAAGCGGGCTGCACCAGCAACTTCAGGACGCCGAAACGGCGCTGGAGGCAGCAAACGCGGAACTTGCGTCGTTCGAGGCACGGGCAAAGGCGGCCCGGCTCCTCTTCGAGACGCTCCGGCGGCACCGCGAAGCCGCGCGAAGCGCATACGCGCTGCCTCTGCAAGAGAAGGTGCAGGAACTCGCACGCACGGTCTTCGGCCCATCGTTCGCCGTCGAACTGGACCAGGAACTCCGCATTTCGCGGCGGACACTCGACGGAGTGACGCTGGAGTTCGGACGACTCTCCGTGGGCGCGCGCGAACAGCTCGGCATCCTGTTGCGGCTGGCGTGCGCCGCTCTCGTGAGCAAAGCGGGCGGTGTGCCTCTGGTGCTCGACGACGTGCTCGGCTGGTCGGACCCGAAGCGGTTGGCGCGGATCGGCGAAGTGCTGGCTCAGGCGGCTCGGGAGACGCAGGTACTTGTGTTGACCTGCACCCCGGAGCGGTTTGCGAGTGTGCGGCCGGCAACGATCATTTCGCTCCCTTCCGGAGCGGCGCGGCGGCAGGATGTCAATGGCGCGAGCCCTCCGGGGCCTCCAGCGCTGGCCGCACCCCGCCGGGCGGCGCCGAACCGGCCGGCGACGGAACAGGCCGCCCTGGACCTGTTCGGCGAGACATCCGCGCCCACGGTGAACTGAACCAGGCGCTTGTCATCATTTCTGAGACTCAGTATCATGAACGCAAATTGATACTGACTCTCAGGATTTCATCACGATGAGCATTCGTTCCATGGACTCGCGGTCCCGGCGGCGCCGCGCATTGGTGATGCTGCTCGCCCTCCTGGCGATCTGGGTGACGGCCGCATGTGGCGGGGGGGATGACGACGGCGGGGCTACGACCGGCACCGGCGTGAAGGTGGTAGCGACGACCACCCAGATCGGGGCACTGACGCGCGAAGTCGCGGGGGGCGAAGTCGAACTGACCGTGCTGCTATCGGAGGGGGCGGACGCGCATGACTATGAACCAAGTCCGAAAGCCGTCGCTCAAATCAAGGACGCTGACGTGGTGCTGGTGAATGGCATCGGGCTGGATGCGTGGCTGGATGACGTGATCAGCGGGGCCGGGGCGGAGCGGGTGGTAGTGGTTACGGACGGGATCGCGATCCGTGGGGCAGACGCGGAGCACGGGGACGATGAGGAGCACGATGAGGGTGATCCGCACGTCTGGCACGACCCGGAGAACGTGAAGTTGATGGTGGACAACATCGCGGCGGCACTTTCCGAGGCCGACCCGGAGAAGGCCGCAACCTTCCAGGCGAGCAGTGACGCATATAAGGCGAAGCTGGACGCGGTCGACGCGCAGGTCCGCGCACTCATCGACTCGATCCCGGCGGAGAACCGCAAGATCGTTACAAACCACGACTCGTTCGGCTACTTCTTCGATCGCTACGGGCTCGAGTTTGTCGGCGCAATCATCCCGGGGACATCGAAAGACGCCCAGCCCTCGGCGAAAGACCTGGCGGACCTGACTGACCTGATCAAGCGGGAGGGCGTGAAGGCGATCTTTGCGGAGGAGGAAGTCGACCCGAAGGTCGCGAGCCAGCTTGCAGCGGACACCGGAGTGGCTATCGTGACGGGGCTATATGCTGACTCGCTCGGGGCGCCGGGCAGCGGGGCCGAAACGGTTGACGGGATGCTGCTTTCGAACGCCACGAAGATTGCGGAGGCCTTGCGATAACCACACCGGCTGGGCACAGCGCACCTGGGCGGGCGGGATCGGCGCCCGGACTGACCCTTGAGGTACGGATGCTCCAGGTCGCCTATGGGGCGAACCTGGCCGTCGCCGGCGTCGACGCGCGGGTGGCGCCCGGCGCAATCGTCGGAGTGATTGGCCCAAACGGGAGCGGCAAGTCCAGTCTGCTGAAGGCGATCGCCGGGGTGCTACGGCCCCACAGCGGCGAAATCCTGCTGGGCGGAGCGCCGATCCGCGAACAGGCCACCCGGATTGCCTTCGTACCGCAGCGCGAGGAGGTGAACTGGGACTTCCCGGTGACCGCCCGCGATGTGGTGATGATGGGCCGTTACCGGGCACTCGGCTGGCTGCGCTGGCCGGGAAAGGCCGACCGGGAGCGGGCGGACGCCGCGCTCGAGCGGCTCGGCCTCGGCGGCCTGGGCCACCGCCACATCAGCCAGTTCTCGGGCGGCCAGCAGCAGCGCATCTTCCTCGCGCGGGCGCTCGTGCAGGAGCCGCGCCTGGTGCTGCTCGACGAGCCGTTCACCGGGATCGACGTGCAGAACCGGGCGATCTTCCACGAACTCATCCGGGCCTTCGCCGATGACGGAGTGACCGTGCTGGTGGCGACGCACGACCTGGACGAGGTGCGCGAGACCACCTCGCACGTGCTCTGCCTGAACCGGGACATGGTCGCCTTCGGCCCGACGCCCACGACGTTCACCCCGGCGAACCTTCGTGCGACGTTCGGCGGCCAGGTGGCCGTGTTCGAGCAGGTGCCGATCTTCGAGCGTGCCCCATGAGCTGGCTGACCGAACCGCTCCAGTACGGCTTCATGCAACGGGCGATGATGGAAGTCATCATCATCGGGGCGCTGTGCGGGCTGGTTGGATGTTTCGTCGTGCTACGGGGGCTCGCGTTCATCGGCGACGCGCTCGCACACGCGGTGTTCCCGGGGGTAGTGCTCTCCTACATCGCGGGCCAGAGCATCATGATCGGCGCGTTTGTGTTCGGCGGTATGACCGCGCTCGGGATCGGGATCCTCTCGCGCAGCCGGCGCGTAAGTGAGGACTCGGCAATCGGCGTGGTGTTCGCGGCGTTCTTCGCGCTCGGGGTGGTGATCCTCAGCCGCCAGGGAGGGTTCAACCGCGACCTCGGGTCGCTGCTCTTCGGCAACATCCTTGGCGTATCGATGGACGACGTGTGGATCACGGCGGTGATCGGGGCGATCGTCGCGGGGATCCTGCTGGCGCTGCTGAAGGAATTCACGCTGCTGGCGTTCGACCCGACAATGGCGCGGGCGGCCGGGTATCCGGTGTTCGCGCTGGACGTGCTGTTGTTGCTGCTCGTGTCGGCGACGATTGTGGTGAGCCTCCAGACGGTTGGGAACATCCTCATCCTTGCGCTGATCGTCACGCCACCGGCGACCGCGCGGCTCCTGACGGACCGGCTGGGCCGGATGATGGCGGCGAGCGTATTGATAGCCTCGAGCTGCGGCGTGACCGGGCTCTACATTTCCTATCACGCCGGGACGGCGGCCGGAGCGACGATTGTGCTGACGGCCACCGCGGTGTTCCTCCTCGCGGTCGTGTTCGCGCCGACGCACGGGCTGTTGAGCGGATACCTGCAGCGGCGTCATGGACATCACCACGCGCACCACTTCCATGCAGCCGGCGAGGAAGTCGAGCTGTCGTAAGGGGGGTGACCGTACCTGTGTGGCAGGCGGTCAACCGACGCGGTAGAGTGAACCCCCGCCGAATTACGCCACGAAGGACACACGCATGACCGCTCCAACACCGGCCCACGGTCCGGACCGCAAGCTGACCGAAGAAGAGATCACTGAACTCCGTGAGAGGGTAAAGACCTTCATGACGGAGCACATTTACCCGAATGAGCCGTTCTTCCACAAACACCACCCGCGCCGGAGCAGCGAGGGCGTGGCAAAGCTGAAAGAACTCCAAGCCAAGACCAAGGCCATGGGGATGTGGGCGCCACACCTTCCTTCGGCGGCGGGCGGCATGGGTATCGGCTTCATGCCCTACGTCTACATGAACGAGATCCTGGGGCGCAGCACGGTCGCGCCGATGGCTTTCGGCTCGCAAGCGCCCGATTCGGGCAATGCCGAGATCCTCTGGCAGTTCGGCACGAAGGAACTGCAGGACAGGTTCATGAAGCCACTCGTGAATGGTGACATCTACTCGTGCTTCTCGATGACCGAGCCCGAAGTATCCGGGGCCGACCCGACTGGTTTGCAGACGACCGCGCGGCGCGACGGCGACGAGTGGGTGATCAACGGCCACAAGTGGTTCAGCAGCCAGGGCGAGGGCGCCGCGTTCGCGATCGTGATGTGCGCCAGCGAACTCGACCAGCCGCCCCACCGGCGAATGACGCAGATTGTCGTGCCCACCGATACGCCCGGCTTCAACCTGGTCCGGGCAGTACCAGTAATGGGCGAAACCGACGGCTCGCATGCTGAGATCCGCTACACCGACGTTCGCGTGCCAATCACCAACACCCTCGGCGAACCCGGCAGCGGCTTCCGGATTGCGCAAAAGCGCCTCGGGCCGGGGCGCATCCACCACTGCATGCGCTGGCTGGGCCAGATGCAGCGCGCCTTCGAGATGATGTGCGAGTACTCCCTGCGCCGTGAGGTGTACGGCTCGACGCTCTCGGAGAAGCAGACGGTCCAGAACTGGATCGCC
>CAUJEQ010000201.1 GCA_963169135.1 Chloroflexota bacterium | reverse complement strand
TCGTCGCACTCCATGCGGACGATGTCGTCGAGGGTTTCCCGGCGGGCGATGAGGCTCGCCTTGCCGTCTTCCCAGTACACCTGCGCGGCGCGGCCCATCGAGACGTAGTTCGAGGACATGGCCGTGCCGTAGGCGCCCGCGTCGTGCAGCACGAGGAGGTCGCCGGGCTCGGGACGGGGGAGGTCGCGCGGCTGGAGGAGTTCCTGGTCGTCGCGGGTGAAGACGTCGCCGCTTTCGCAGAGGGGGCCAGCGACGACAAACGGTTCGGGCGTGCGGTCCTGGCCGGCGCCAACGATGGACATGTGGTGGTAAGAGCCGTACATGGCCGGGCGGATGAGGTCGTTGAAGCCGGCGTCGACCATGATGAACTGGTTGCCGGGGCCTTTTTCGTTCGTGCGAGTGGCCTTTATGTCCTTCACGCGGGCGACGAGCACGGCCATGCCCGCCACGGGATAGCGGCCTGGTTCGATCTCGATGCCGATGGGCCGTTCAGCAGCGGCGGTCAGCTGGCGGACACCTTCCTGGAGGATGTTTCGGTAGTCATCGAGCGGGTAGGGATCGGCGCCGGGGCGGTAGGGGTGGGGGATGCCGCCACCGAGGTTTACCGCGCGCGCATCCGGGTAGTGGGGCAGGAGGTGGGCGAAGAGGGCGACCAGCTTCTTCATGTTCTCATCGAACTCGCGGATCTGGGGGCCAGTGCCGACGTGGGCGTGGAGCGCGACGACGGGAAAGCCGGCCTGCTCGGCGAGCGCCTTCACCGTGGCGTGGTCTTCGTACCAGATGCCGTGCTTCGAAGAAGGGCCGCCGGTGTCGCAGGCCTGGACGTGGCCGTGGCCGAAGCCCGGATTGATGCGGATGGCGATGGGGCCGCGATAGCCGGCCTCGGCCAGCTCGCGGATCATCCCCGGGGAGCCGATGTTCGGGAGGATGGTGTTCTCGACGACGGCCTGGAGCGCGTTGTCGCGGAAGACATCCGCGGTATACATGACGACGGGTGGCTCGTTGCCCATCTCGAATCCGGCGCGCTTTGCGCGGAGGACCTCGTTGCCGCTGACGGCGTCGATCCACATGCCGTGGGCGCGGGCGGCTTCGAGGACTTTGCGGGCGGAGTTGGCCTTGACGGCGTAACGGCACTGGAGGCGATCGCCGGCGGTAAGCGCGGCCAGTTCGGCGAACCTCGCGTTGAGGATCGCGCCATCGTAGAAGTAGAACGGCGTGCCGACCTTTTCGGCGATCGCCTGGAGGGGGTACTGGGAGAGGTCCATGGAGAAAGGATAAACCGCCAGTGCGCCAGGAGGTGCGCCCACGACGCACGGATGAACAGGGAGGCGCGGAGGTGTCCTGGAGCTTCTCGGCGCCTCCGCGTCTCTGTGTTCGTCCTGTCGATCCCGCGAAGCGCTATGCGGGCACGTAGAGGTTGCGGGTGCGGACGCGGTTCTTGCGGGCGTGGGTGTGGAGGAGCTGGTGGAAGGCGGTGAGGCGGGCCCGGGCCCAGCCGGCGTAGGTCGCGGGCGTGTTGCCGTTCAGGTTCAGTTGCTCGATCGCGGACGAGGCGAGCTCGAGGGCCGCGTAGGCGGCGGCGCCCGTGGCAAGCACGTCCTCCAGGTGGGGCGGGAGCGTCGACTCCGTTTCATCGAGCGTGTGGACCGCGGTGTAGTAGATGCGGGCGTCACCGCCATCCGGGGCGATGGCAGTGTGCAGCGTGAGCGTCCCCTGCCAGGTGGCAAAGCGGACGTAGGAAGGCGGGAAGTAGTCCACGGGGAACTCGGCCGCTTCGATTTCGAGCAGTCCGTCGAGGGTGGCGAGCGAGAGTTCGCGGCTGCCGGGCGTGGTCTCGAGCGTGGCCGTGAGTTCGCGCGGGATAGCGAGGCTGAGTTCGGAGAGCGCGCGGGTGATGTGCCGGTCGAGGGCGTCGTCGTCCCAGCGGAGTGAATCGGCGTCGCCGAGGTCGTGGCGGAGGCGGGTGCGGATGTCGCTGAGGGTGGTCATGCGGGGGACGGTAGTAAGGGCGCGGTATAGCTCCGAGGGGCTGATGGCACCGGTCCGATTGCGGCCAAGCGTGGCCGTGTCACACTCGCATCACCCTTTGGTGGAGCAACCCCAGGCCATGCACCCGTGGCACGATATCGCGGTCGATCCGGAGAGGATCGAGACCCACCTCCCGGTGGTCATCGAGATCCCGGCAGGCAGCAAGAACAAGTACGAGCTGGACAAGGCGAGCGGGATCCTGAAGCTGGACCGCGTGCTCTATAGCTCGGTGCGCTACCCCGCGAACTACGGCTTCATTCCCCGGAGCTTCTGCGACGACGGCGATCCGCTGGACGTGCTGGTGCTCGGGCAAGAGCCGGTGCATCCGCTGACGTTGATGCACGTGCGGCCGATCGGGCTGATGCACATGCGCGACCAGGGAAAGGCGGATGACAAGATCCTGGCGGTCCATGCGCACGACCCGGCGATGGCACACATCATGGAGCTGGAGCAGGCGCCGCCCCATGCGATGACGGAGATCCACCGGTTCTTCCTGGACTACAAGGTGCTGGAGGAGAAGGAAGTGGTGGTCGACCCATTCCAGGGGCGCGAACACGCGATCACGGTGATCCGGCAGGCGCTCGCGGACTACTGGACGATGCGCGCGACGGAGAAGTGAGGGCAAGTGCGAAGTACGAAGTGCGCCGGAGATTACTGCAGTTGTCGTGGCGCAGTCGCAGCTTGCTGCTGACGGTCAGCGATCGGCGGCACACCTGGCGGTCAGCGAACGGCGATCAGCGCTTTCAGGTTGTGCGTCATGCGCCTTAAGCGGGCGCTCTGGAACACGAGTCGGGCGCCAAGGTATGGACTTTCGCGGCGCAGACGCCCGAAGTAGGCGACGTCGGCGGCCCACTGGCGGAAGGCGGCAGTGTCCTGCTGTTCGGCAAACGGCTCAAGCAGATAGGGCCCGGAGCGGTCAGCCTGCGACCCGTCGGCCTCGCGACTTCGTATCTGCAGCGGGAACCGCCAGCCGAACCGACCCCCGTCGGGGCGAAGCCGCTCAGCGAGCCACGCGTCGCGCCCGTACAGGCCGCCGAAGGTCGTGTCGAGCGGTTGCCAGCCCTCGCCGTCCCACATTTCCGTCCAAACGTGGGTGTTGGTCCACGGGCCGGCGGCGCTCTTGCGGAGAAGAGCGGCGAGGGCTTGTCCGGACTCGAACCGGGCCGCCGCGATTTCCGAAATGAAGCGGCACGGTACGCCCAGTGAACGCAGGAGGAGGGCGGCCACGACGTGTTGCTCGAGGCAATCGCCGCGGCCTGCCTCCAGCACCGCCAGCGGCCCCCGTTTGTAGCGCGAAAGTCCATAGGCCTCGCGCACATGCTCGTGCACGTACTTCGCGACAGCGGGACCGGGGTCGGACGACCCCACGATCTCGTTCGCGATGCTTCTCGCGGTGGCCAGTTCCGTGGTGGAGAGCCGGTAGGTCCGTCGCGGCCCGACAGTCAGTTCGGCGGGGTCGGATAAAGGGAGTAGGTCCTGCGGTGTTGGGTCTCCTGTCGTCACGTGCTGGTACCTCATCGGCGGCTACTCCACACAGGATGGCCGGTTTCGTAATGGCCGCGTAGCAGGTCGCCGATTTCCACGGTCTGTCTCCTGAGGGCCGTACGGTAGCGCATCGGGGTGGCGAAGGAAACGGCTGGGCCGGCGCGTCCCCGGAGCGCCAACGGCGAAAGGCGATGGCCGCCAGGGTGAGCCGCGGGTGGCGCGTCCCTCAGCCCGCCCTGCTCTATACTCCGGCCCGCATCCATACTCCCGAGGTCC
>CAUJEQ010000200.1 GCA_963169135.1 Chloroflexota bacterium | reverse complement strand
ATGATGGCACGCTCGCCCTCGACCACGACGAGCACCCGCGGCCCGGTACCACGCTCGAAAGCCTCGCCGGCCTGAATCCCTCGTTCGCGAAGATGGGCATCATGGTCCCCCCGAACGACACCCGCACCTACGACGAGATCTGCAAGGCCGTCTACCCCCAGGTCAACGAAGTGAACCATGTCCACCACGCTGGCAACTCGTCCGGCGTCGTCGATGGCGCCAGTGCGCTCGTCCTGGCCTCGCCCGAATACGCGAAAGCCCACGGCCTGAGGCCCCGGGGCCGCCTCGTCCAGACCGCCACCGCCGGCGCCGAGCCCGTGATAATGCTGACCGCCCCTGCCCCGGCCTCGCAGATCGCCCTCAAGAAGGCCGGCATGCGCAAGGAAGACATCGACCTCTTCGAGGTCAACGAAGCCTTCGCCTCGGTCGTGCTGAAGTACCAGCGCGAAATGGGCCTCGACGGCGAGCGCATGAACGTCAACGGCGGTGCGATTGCCCTCGGCCACCCGATCGGAGCCACTGGCGGCATGCTCATCCAGACTGCTCTCGACGAGCTCGAGCGCCGCAACAAGTCCACCGCGCTCATCACCATGTGCACCGGCGGCGGCATGGGTACCGCCACAATCATCGAGCGCCTCTAACCGCGACCGGGAACCGCGTGCATTCCTGCCAACCGTACGAGGGGGCGCCAACGGCGCTCCCTCGTCGCGTCTCAGCCCAGCATCCGCCGGGGCAAGGCGCCCTCCAGCTCCAGCAGCTCCTGCTTCATCGCCAGGCCCCCGCCGAAACCGTGCAACGACCCGTTTGCGGCCACCACCCGGTGACAGGGCAGCCACAACGGTATCGGATTCGCGCCAACCGCCGCCCCCACAGCGCGGGGCGCTTGCCCCTCCCCGACGTGGCGTGCCAGCCAGCCGTAGCTCCGGGTCTCGCCCCGCGGTATCTCGCGCAGCGCCAGCCACACCTTCCACTGCAGCGGTGAGCACTCGGGAAGGTCCACCGGGAATTCTTCGATCGGCGCTGGCTCGCCATCGGCGTACGCCCTCAGCGTGTCCAACGCCCGTTCGCCCTCCGGGTTGTCATCGACGGCGGCGCCGAATGCCCGCAGTTCGCCTTCGGCCGATGCCCGGGTCCGGTGGAACAGGGTCGCGTATCGGATTCCAACGGGACTGAGCGCCACCCCCGCCCAGCCCAGCCGGGTCTCCGTCATGTGCAGGCTCAGCAGTGTGGTCATCACCTTGCTCAACGCGCGGATCCTGCCGGGGTCACGCCTTCTTCGAACGCGGCGGCCGCTGCTTGCGCCGCATCAGCTTCCCGAGCAGCGCACCCCGCAGGCTCTGGTACGACTCCGACGCCTGTTTCTCGTCGATCCGCTGCAGGTCCGGGCGTCCGTATCGCGTCTCTTCGTAGGCGTCCGAGAGCGTCAGCGCTGCCTGTTCCTGCTCGATCGCGCGGCCCATTCGCCGCGACCACTCCCGTGGCGTTTCAGCCTGCCGGCTCCCAAGACCGGCCCACCCGGCCAGCCGTTGGGTCTTGGCCCACAGCTGCGCGCGCCCTTCGAGCCCGCCCATGCCCCAGTTCCACGCTACCCGCCCGGTCAGCCCGGCCGCCGCGACCACCGTCAGGATGCCCGCAAGCACCCACACAATCATCCAGTTGAACGGCTCGTTCACCGTCGGCGTCTCAGCCAGCGCGTCGGTCACCGGGCTTGGGATGTCGTCGGGGGTCAGGCCGTCGCCGAACAGGTCACCCAGGTCGGGCGATATGAACGGCTCGTCCTGCGGCATCAGGTCGAGGGAACCGAGCCCGCCGACTCCGCCTTCCGGCCGGTCCGCCGTGGGGTTGAAATCGATCCATCCGAGTCCCGGGAAGAAGACCTCCACCCAGCTGTAGGCGTTGTCCTTCCGGACCGTGTACGTCGTTTCGGTACCCGTGCCAGGATCCAGCACGTAGCCGACCGTCACTTTCGCGGGGATGCCCTGCGTCCGCAGCATCACGGCCAGCGCCGTCGACTGATAATCGAAATACCCGCGCTTCAACTCGAACAAGAAGAAGTCCACCGCGTCCCGCCCCGGTGGCGGCGACTCTACCTCCAGGTCGTATGGGAACGTGCGGATGTACGCCTCCAGGGCCTTCGCTTTCTCATACGGTGTTACGGCGTTTGCCTCGGCGATCACCCGCGCGGCCTCGTTGGCCACCCGCTCTGGCAGGTCCTCGGGGAGCTGCACATATCGCTCCGCCACCCAGTCCGGGTAATCCGTGCCCGCCTCCAGCAGCTGGACCAGCGTCGCCCGGCTCTGCGTGCCGATCGTGTTGTACGTATCGCCCTTTTTCAGCCCGCGCCGGCTGCGCATCTCCTCGATGTCGCCCTTGAACCCCTTCGGTGTCTCGATCGTGGTGTCGATGTTCGCCGCGATCGGCGACCCCGGCGTCAGCAACGTGCTCTCCGGGTCCAGCACCGTCACCCGCAGGATCGACACATCCCGCGACTCGTAGGTCGCCTCCTGTTCGTCCACTCCGGTCGCGGCCGCGTCCACGCGCTGGGTATCCCGCTTGCCCTGCTTCCACCCATTCCCCGTGTACACGTCGTAGCTCGTGGCCCGGATCAGCCCGGCCTCGGGGCTCTGGACCTCGAAGAGATCCTTTGTCCCCAGCGATACCTTGCCCTGGATTGGCAACGTGCTCCCGAACGAATGGAGCTGAGCGCCCTTGCGAGAATCGATATTGTGGAACAACCGCACGAGCGAGTCCGACTGGTTCGTGATTGGCTTCGCGATGGTGTTAAACACGCTCTCGGCAGCCTTCGCCTGGTTGCCAAGCGGCATCCACCATGCCGCGATGATCAGGCCCGCCGCGACAGCGACCGTCAGCTGGATCGCGCTCACGCTGATGAAGTCCGGGTACTCGATCCCCTCACGCTTCCACTGCGTCTGGTTCTTCTGCAGGTGCAGCCGCGCGATCAGCACGATCGCACCGAACAGGAACGTCACAAACGCTCCACTCGGCTGCCCCGAGAGGAAGCTGATATTCGTGAGCAGGATCACCCCGCTCGGGATCACCGCCAGCCAGGCGTTCTGCCACCGGTACAGGCTCCACGCCGCGAAGTACATCGCCAGGAAGATCAGCGCATGCACCAGCGTCACGAACGGCAGATTGTCGTTGCTGATGTCGCCCGCCCGCACCACCGCCCACCACTCCTGCATGCGGATGCGGAAATCGATCAGGCGATCTCCCAGGCCCGCCCCGTCCGCATAGCTCTGCGCCGCGAGCACCACCACGACCAGCCCCAACGCGAGTCCTACAGGGTGGATAGCTGCCGCGAAGAACTTGATCCGCGCTGCCACCATCCCGATGAGCAATCCTGCGATAGTCGTCGGCACGAACGCGGGCATGTCGTCCACCCAGTTGGCCTGCTCGAGCGATACGGCAACGCTGATGAACGTGATCGCCGCCGCCGCGAACGTCAGCCAGTCCTCCCAGCTCATCACCAGCCGCGGCGCCTGCAACGCCGCCACGCCCACGCGCCGTCCAGCCGAACGTTCCAGCGGGGGGTTTATGCTTGCCATGCGCCTGCTCCCGTTGCGGTGGGGCTCAGTGCCAGTCCCAGATCGTCACCTTTGCGTACAACATAAGTCATGATGTCGCTCGCCGTCAGTTGCCCGTACAGCAGCAGCGGCGACCGATCGCTTCCAAACGTCGATGGGTCTACCAGCACCACCGCTGCCCGCACCCCGCGCTGCGTCAGCGACTGGATGGCAGTCAGCCAGTGATCATCCGTCGCCGAAGTGATCACCACCAGCGTGGTGTGCCGCCCGAACCGTCGCTGCTCTTCCATCAGGAGGTTGCCCAGCGGCGCGTCCCCGACCGCATACGCCATCGCCAGGGTCTCGAGGATGCGCGTGAGCTGCTGTTGGCCGCGTTCCGGCTCCAGCACCCGCAGGTCGCGCCCGAAAGCCATCAAGCCCACCGGCCGGTTATTCACAACATAATGGCGAGCCACGCTCGCCGCGATCCGCACCCCGTACTCCTCGGTGCTCTCTTCTTCCCGCCCCGCGTTCACCCGCCGCTCCAGGTCCAGGATCACCCAGATGTCGCTTGCGGGGTCCAGCTCGAAAGTCTTCACCATCAGCTCGCCCGTGCGGGCGGTGGTCCGCCAGTGAATGCGGTTGAACGCGTCGCCGGGGGCGTACTCACGGATTCCCGATGCGTTCGGCGTGATGTAGTGCGTCCGCTTTCGGAACCGCCCCTCGCCGGGGAGATTCGCCGGCGGCGCCTGGAAGTGCGGCAGGTCCACCACTGCGGGGTACACCAGGATCTGCTGCTGTCCCCCAACCTCGCGGACCCGGCGGAACAGCCCGAACGGGTCAACCGCGGTCAGCCGTAGCGGTCCCCAGTCGAAGAGGCCGCGCCGCCGCAAAGGAGTGTTCACCACCCAGTTCCGGCTCCGCCGCGGGGGAATGATCACGACTCGCTTCGAACGGTGTCCCGGCAGGTCGCTCGGGTCTTCCACTTCCAGCCAGACTTTCGGGAGGAACGATTTGTTCCGTACTTCGATGATCTCCTGGGCTTCTTGCCCGACCTGGGCGCGGGCCGTCTTCCGGTCCACCTCGGCATCGATGTCCCGCGTGTTCCACCACACCAGCAGCCACGCCGCCGGGATCGCCATCGCGATGATGTACACCAGCCGGAACAGCAGCCAGAAGCCCGTCCCGAATGCCACGAACACGCAGGTCAGCAGGATCAACAGGACAAGCGTCAACGTCCGCCGCTCGGCGCTGAACAGTGACCGTATCGCCTGCCTCATCATTCCCGCTGCCTAGACGCGCGCCCGCGCGCCCGGGACAGCTACTCGCTGCAGGCACTGCGCAATCACGTCTGCCTGGGTCATGCCCTTCACCTTCGCACCCGGGCTCACGATTACCCGGTGCGCCAGGGTGAACAGCGCCAGCTCCTTCACGTCGTCGGGCGTGACGAAGTCCCGCCCCTCGAGCAGCGCCTTCGCCTGTGCCGTCCGGAACAGCGCCAGCGAACCGCGCGGACTTGCCCCCAGGTACACCGCCTCGTGTTCCCGGGTCGCGTTCGACAGCTGCACGATGTACTGCTTGATCAACGGATCAACGTAGATCTCCTTCACCGCCTTCTGCAGCTGCAGGATCTCGTTCGCGTCCGTCACCTGCTGCAGCGCCTCGA